>JANNMC010000334.1:0-1193 GCA_031397435.1 Candidatus Eiseniibacteriota bacterium | reverse complement strand
GCCTACCCCGCCGGCGCGCGGGCGCGCCGGCGCCACCGCCTACACGCCGAACGAGGCGTGCTCGCCCGCGGACCGTGCGCTCGCAAAGGCACTCTTCGAAGGCGTCGGCCTCGCCTGGGAGTGCCCGAGCGAGTCACTGCTCGACGCAGTCACCGGCCTCTCCGGCAGCGGCCCCGCCTACGTGTTCGTCCTCCTCGAGGCCCTGAGCGACGCCGGCGTGCGCATGGGCCTGCCCCGTGACGCCGCGACTGCGCTCGCGACGCAGACGGTGTTAGGGAGCGCGAAGCTCGCGCAGCAAACGGGGCGACACCCGGCGGCGCTGAAGGACCAAGTCACGTCGCCGGGCGGCACCACGATCGCAGGGCTCGAGCGGCTGGAGGCTGGAGGCTTCAGAGCTGCGATACACGAGGCAGTGGCGGCGGCGACGAAGCGGAGCAAGGAGTTGGGGAGCTGAAGAGACGGCAGATCGTTGTGCGCACGGCGTAGCTCCGCACGCTGCGCGATGCCCCGATGCGCGTGGCTGCGAACGCTCAGAGTCACCTCGACCTCGAGGGTCAGCTGTCCGGCGCGAGCAGCGCCGTCTGACGACGGCCCGGGTGTCGGTCGTTCTCGGACGCGGTCATCTCTAGGCGCCTGCCGCAGGCCATCACGCGGCGCTAACTCCTCGCGCATGTTCGATCTCGCGATTTGTTACGACGCGATGCTGCGGCGCGACCCTGCGTCGGACGGGAGATTCTTCGTCGCAGTCCTGACGACGAAGATTTACTGCCGCCCGGTTTGTACGGCGAAGCTGCCGCTCGTGAGGAACGTGCGCATCTATCCGACCGCGGCAGCTGCCGAGCACGGAGGCTTCCGCCCCTGCCTCCGCTGTCGGCCGGAGACCGCACCTTTCTGCCCAGCCTGGAAGGGCACAAAGTCGACTGTTGAGCGTGCGCTGCGGCTGATCGAGAGCGGCGCTCTCGATGGCGCGGACGCCGAGACGTTCGCGGAGCGAGTGGGCATCGGAGCGCGACACCTCACGAGGCTCTTCGCCAAGCATCTCGGCGCGTCGCCAACCGAGATCGCGAGAACGCTGCGCGTTCAGCGCGCCAAGCGGCTCCTCGACGAGACGGATCTCTCGATGGCCGATGTCGCCTCCCACTCGGGATTCGTCAGCCCTCGACGGATGAGCGCGGCGTTCACCGCGCTCTACG
>JANNMC010000332.1:0-8926 GCA_031397435.1 Candidatus Eiseniibacteriota bacterium | reverse complement strand
AAGTCCCGCCTCGGCCAGGATCTCGACGAGATGGTGTGCCGACGCGGGAGTATCGGTGGCCGGCTTGATCACGACCGTGTTTCCGCCGATGAGAGCCGGGAATATCTTCCAGGAAGGAATGGCCATCGGGAAGTTCCACGGCGTGATCATTCCGCAGACGCCGATCGGCTGGCGGATCGACATGGCGAACTTGTTCGGCAACTCCGACGGGACGGTCACGCCGAAGAGCCGGCGGCCCTCGGCGGCAATGTAGTAGGCCATGTCGATGGCTTCCTGCACGTCACCGCGCGTTTCGGCCAGCACCTTTCCCATCTCCCGGGTCATGGCACGGGAGACCGCTTCCTTCCGATCGCGGAGAATCTCGGCGGCGCGGAGGATCATCTCGGCACGGCGTGGCGCGGGCACCAGGCGCCACGAAAGGAACGCCTTGGAGGCGGCCGCGACGGCCTCCTCCACGTCCTCGGCCGACGAGGCGGGAAACGTACCGATCAAGTCGGAGGGACGAGCGGGATTCCGGTTCTCGAAGGTCTTACCCGACCGGGCAGCGGACCACTTCCCGCCGATCAGGTTTAGGTAGGCGCGGCTGGGAGCATCTCCGATCGCACCACGATTCGCGGCGTCGGCGGAGGGGGCAAGGGCTTCCGGATTCATGAATTCCTCCAAACCGCCGCGGTTGGTTCGCGGCGGACTACTTGATGATGACGAACTTCCCCTTCCGAGTGCGGCCCTCGACGGTCTCCACCTGATAGAGGTAGATCCCCGAGACAACAAGATTGCCGTATTTGTTCCGAAGATCCCATGGCACGTCCCCGATTTCGCCACCGGGACTGGCCAGCTTGTTGGCCACCAGTTCGCGGATGATCTCTCCAGCCGGCGTGAAGATCCGAACCGTTGCCTTGTCGGGAACCCGGATGAACCGGAGCAGACGCGATCCGTCGCCCGGCTCCCATTCAGCGCGCACCTTGTAGGGATTCGGGACCACGGCGATCTCTTCCAGATTGTCGCGTGGCGGCGAGCCTGGCAGAAGAGTCACGATCTCGCTCGAGTCGATGGCGGTCTCGTAGAAGCCAGAATTGACGATGACCGTCGTGTCGATGGCGGTAACGGCGTACTCGTGGCGGAAGCCGGAGAGGCTGCCGGCGTCGATGAAGAGCCAGCAGTTGCTACAGGTGTCCTGGGGCGCTCCGGGGGGATACTCGATGGCGTACGACCCATCGGGCCGGCGATTCTCCCGGAAACCATGGAAAAAGAGTCCGCCACCGGTGAAGTTGAACGGAGTGCCGGGGCAGGTGGGGGACGTCGAGGTCGGAGAGAGTGATTGTTGCCAGCAGAAGGGGCCCTGGATGAACCGGGCCTTCCACTCGCCGATTACTTCCAGCGGCTGGCTGCTCACCCCGAAGATCGTCCGGCGGACCCGATACCCTCCCCAGGTCGTGTCAGCCTCCGAACTGTCCCCTTTCCAGACAATGAAAGAAAAATTGCCAGTCGCGTTCCCGCTTGGAAGTCCATACAAGGTAGTGTAAAATCCGCTTACATCTTTGGGGGACTTCAGACCCGGGGACTGAGCGAAACTAGGCGATGCCGAGAAGAACAGAACCCCCGAAATCACGGCAAAAATCGTGTAAGTCTTTGATGCAAAGGACATTAACTTCCCCTTATGCCCGGACGGCCCCGGCCATGCGCCGCCGCGGAACGAGTTCCATCTTCGTGTGGGGGGGTTCCTGGGCCAAGAACTACCTCAAGGAAGCCCGGAAAACGGGCCTCCGGTCACGAAAGACCGGAGCCTGACCCTGGCCGCAGACTAGGCTTCAAGTGGTGGAGTGTCAAGGCGATTTTGGACCCCGCGAAACGGCGTAAGTTCCAAAAACTGCTTGACACTCCGGCGATCCGACCCGTATACTCTTTAGAGCATAAAAGCGGGACAAGATGTTCCCGATGCGGCTAGATGACTTCATGTTAGAGCCACCTAGAAGACTGATAGAATAAGGAGGTGATTAGACCCGGATTGTCGTCTACCTTATCCTCTTGAGGTGTCTTCTCGCTTTTACCCGCGTTAGAGAGGAGATGAAGGAATGAAGAAACTGCTAGGTGTGGCCGTGCTGCTGGCGCTCGTCATCGCGCTCGTGCCGGTACATGCGTTTGCAGCGCTCCGTGGGGTTTGGGATCCCCTCACGAACGGCGCCCCGTTTCAGACCGGCCTTTCGAACGGCTGCGAGCAGCCTTCGCTTCGGCCCGGTATCGTCGGTGCGAATGGTGGACATGCCCAGGTAGAGCGTTGGTACGCGTTCACGACGCGTAGCACGACCCCGGGCAGCGAAACCGTCCGCTCGATCTGGCAGGGTCGTAATGCTGGCCAGATCGGATTCTCCGTTGTAGACATGCTCGATGCTCGCCACCCGCTCCTTCTCGATCCGGCTTCGGTTGTTTCCTATACCGATCCGGCGTGGAGCCCGAACGGCAAGTATCTCGCGTACGTTCAGACGGACGGCGCCCTCACGACGTCGGCCATTTACGTCCAAGAATACATGGTTAGCTCGACCAGGGCGACGGCCGCCACCGCAGTCGGCGGGCCGCTGCTCATCGCCGCGGCTGCTCCTGGCGTCCTGAACCGCAGTCCCGACTGGAAGCCGGATGGCACGGCCATCTGCTACGCGTCCACCGCTGCCGGGCCGTCGCTCGACATCTGGTACGTCAGTGTCGACATGCTGACCTCCACGGTCGGTGCCGCGGCGCGTGCCACGTCCGTCGACACGAAGGCCGAAGTCCAGCCGACGTGGGGTGCGGGAAACCGCATCGCTTACGCGACGAACAAGTTCGGCCGTAACGTGATCGAAATCGTCGATCTCGACGACATGACGACGACCCTCGCGGAGGCCAACTTCGCGTCGGTTTCGCACAACAATCCGAGCTTCTCGGCCGACGGCAATTCGATCTTCTACGATGCGCCGCAGAACGAAGACATCAACAACAACAGCGACATCTGGAAGCTCGACATCCCGACGCAGTCGAAGTGCGACATCTTCTTCGACAACCGCGGCGATGCCGATCCGGACGTCTCTGCGCGCACGAACACCACGCTGGACGGAATTCCGTACAACATGTTCCTCTGCTCCAGTCAGGGTGCTAACTTCGGACTCAACGTATGGCGTGCCAGCGCGGTCAGCTGCGCGTCGGCGCTCCCGCTCGGCATCAGCATCTCGCCGACGACCCTTAATCTGGGAAGCCAGGGCCAGAACATCACCGTCACGATCACCATGCCGGCCGAAACCCAGGCTGCTGGTTACCGTGCGGCGGTCGACGTTCCGGATAGGGGCAATCCTGCGCCCGCCGGAACCGAAGGCATCAAGAACCGCAACTCGATCATCCCGAGCCCAACCTTCCTCGGACTCTCCGTACCGGCTTCGCCGGTGAACGGCGCTCCGTTCGGCGAGTGCTCGAACGTGGTGCAGGGCGGCGAGCTCCAGGTCGAGGCCACGTTCGTCCGTAAGACGATCGAGGCCCGCCTCGTGGCTCTCGGTCTCGTGAACCAGCTCGTTCCCTGCCAGGTGACGGCGTACTCCCAGACCCGCGGTCGCCAGTTCCTGGGCTTCGGCTACCTCAAGATCGCGTCGAGCAACTTGGCCGGCCAGGTTGTCCGGATGGAGCAGAACGCTCCGAACCCGTTCAATCCGACCACCAAGATCAAGTTCGCCGTCGCGAAGCCTGGCTTCGTGAACGTCCGGATCTACAACGTCCGTGGCGAACTCGTGAAGACCATCGCGAGCGGCAACTACGGCACCGGTTCGCACGAAGCCACGTGGGATGGTTCGACTCGTACGGGTGGCAAGGCCCCCACGAGCGTCTATTTCGCGAAGGCCAGCGTGGGTGACGGCAAGGGCGGTGAGCTCACGTCCGACGTCATCAAGATGGTGATGGCGAAGTAACCATCGCCACCTGAGAAACAAGCCGCACAGCGGCCGCGGGGCTTCGGCTCCGCGGCCGTTTTCTTTGCCTGAATGTGGGTTGCAGGCTCGGTGTCACCGCCGGTGCTAGAAGTCCTCTGAACGCCACATGGAGAAGTCCCCCGAGCCCGGGTGAGGCTGGCACGTTTTCCCTGAATCAAGACCCTTGAGCCGTTCGACTTTGAGGTCCAGCCGAGCCTCGATCGGAAGCTTGTGCGAGAGCTCTCGGGACTCTCCTTCGTCGAGCGCGCGCACAACGTGGTGCTCCTCGGCCCGCCGGGCGTCGGCAAGACCCACCTGGCGATCTCCCTGGGGATGAAGGCGGCCGAGGCCGGCTACTCCGTCCTCTTCCTCACCCTCAAGCAGCTCATGACGTGGCTCACCCGGGCCCGGCACGAGAATCGGCTCGAGCGCGCGCTTCCGCAGCACGTATATCCGAAAGTACTCATCCTCGACGAGCTCGGTTACCTGCCGCTCTCTCGGGACGAGGCGAGCCTCTTCTTCCGGCTCCTCATCCGCCGCTACGAGCGGGCGAGCCTCATCGTCACCAGCAACAAGCGTTTTCTCGACTGGGGAGAGATCCTCCAGGATCACGTTTCCGCGACGGCGAGGTAAACAGATCGGCGATCGGCGGACACCCTACGCGGCGTTCAGAGGACATCCAGAAGCGGCGTTGACAGTGAGCGTCCGATGTAAGGCCTGAAACAGAAGAGGGGGGAACCGGGCGACCCGATTCCCCCCTCGATGCGATACCAAACTTGCACGGGCCGAGGCCCGTGATTGCCCCTCTTAAGGAATGGCCGGCAGCGTCGGCGATCCGTTCACGTATCCGAAGGCCGTCTTCATGATGTCGGTCGCCTGCGCGTCCTTGATGAAGTTCATCGGGAATCCCAACGCGACGACACGACCGATCACCCCGGAAGTGCCGGTCGCGGGGGTGATGATTCCTCCCCCAAAGCCTCCCAGATCGTGCGCCTGTACCTGGACGCCGACGACCAGGTTCTCGCGGGGCGACTGGGCGCCTCCGACGTTGCCGAAAGGCACCATGTAAATCCCCGTCGGAACGCCGTGATAGGTGTAGATGGGGGTCGAGATCGGTCGAGTGGCATCCTCGCGCCGGATCAGCCCCTGGCTGGGCTCGCAGTTGAAGAGTGCCGCCATCTTCCATCCCTCGATGCGCGGAAGTCCGGGCGACCAGGACGACTCGGCATCTCCGGGGAAGATCTTGCCGTTCCACTTGGCGGTGGCGCCGGTGTCGACGTCTGCCGTCGTGTAGCCCAGGGTGGTGCCCTGCGGCGTGACCCTCGCTTGCACGAAGTCACGCGCGCCCTGACGCCGCAATCCCTCGTCGGTGCCTCTCGCCCCGTCGATCCCCATCATCGCCCGCGGGAAGAAGGTCTGATTGTAGCCGTTCGTCCCCGGCTGGAAGGCGAAGCAGAGTCCGCGGGAGAAATTCGCCGTGAGCGCGGTGGTTGGAGTGACCACGTTCGTCGCGAGCGAGAATCCGCTCAGAAGAAGCGTGCCGCCCGCCCTCAAATACCCGCCGAGTTCGCTGTAGGCCCCGCCCACGAGGGTCAGGAACAGGGCAGTCGGGTTGGCACCTTGATTGTTGAAGTCGACATTCCAGACCACGACGCGATAGGGCGCCAGGTCTGCCGGGAGAGGCTGGAGCCGCGTTCCACCCCCGTCGGCCGTTCCACGGCCATAGGTGTCCCAGTCCCGCCGCCCCATGCTGTACTCGAGCGAAAGGGGCGTGAGGATGTTCACCCGCCACCATTCGTCGTCCTCGGCGTCGGATGGATAGTTGAAGAAGCGATTGATGTTGTTCACGCCCGGCGACATCGAGTCGTCCACGTAGAGATACTGAGGCGGATTGGTCCCGCTGGGCGGGTCCTTGAAGGTCGGATGCACGATCCGGAACGGAATGACCGCGTTGGTGAAGAGTCCTCCGTCGTCGAACGCCCGCACGAAGAGGAAGTGGAGCCCGACCGTGAGGTCTTGCGGGCGGTACGTCACTCCGGTGTTCCGGACGTCGGTCGCCGGGAACGAAGCGGTGTCGTCGAGGGCGAAGGTGAAGCCGGTGATGGCTCCACCGTAGGCGTCGGCGGAGGCGCTCCAGGCGAAGGAGATCAACTCTCCCTCGAATATCTGGATCTCCCGCCGCGCGAAGTCTTCAGGACCCGACGTGCAGGAGAGCGGCACGGTCAAAACGCTGGCCGAAATGCAGAGCTGGGGGCCAGGGTTCCGGAGCGTGACAGTGAAGTGGCGGATGTTCCGCACGAAGGCAAGACCCTTCTCGCGGGCTCCCGCCTGATCGACCGCTCGGACCGCGAAGACATACTCGCCCGGAGTGGCGTTTTGCACGCGAAGCCGGTTCGCGCGGATACCGGTCCACTTCCAATCACCGTGCGGCGCGACGAGGCTGTCACTCACGCTCGCATTGATCAGATTGGTGTAGAACGTCTGATTGAACGGTGGAAGTGGCGGATGCGTCGGCGGTGTGTTCGGATCGTTGACCGCGCCGATCAGCAGAAGGACGTACTCGAACGAGTCGACAGGAGCCCGCCCGCCAGTCTCACCGCCATCCGGATCGCTCCCCTCCCACTCGAACGTGAAATTCGGGCCGATGAGGGAATTGAACGCCGACGGCCCGCGCAGGATTCGGCTCGTCGGCGGAAGCGTCTTCGTCGAGAAGTACCGCTTTGCCGGCGTCGGATCGATCTTCCCTTCGTTGTCCTCGGCCGCCACCCAGAAGACGTGCCCGCGGATCTCCTTCACCGGATCGACCAGAAGAAGCAGCGTCGTGTCCTTGGACACCGTCCACTGCCATTTGGAGGGGTCGGTCTCGAGCGTGTCGTCGTCGATCGCGTAGCGGAAGCGAGTCACTTCCCCGTCGCGGTCGTAGCCGTTCCAGAAGAGTCGAACCCGGTATCCGGCGGTGTCGCCTTCGAGCGGAGCGTAGGTCAACTCCGTCTCCGGGGCCTGCCGGACCGGAGCCGGCCCTGCCTCGTTGTCTTTGCTGCACCCGCCGAACATCGCGGCCACGAGCGCCACGGTGAGCACGGGGACCAGCTTCAGGATGTTTCGCGTCATCGAATCACTAGCTCCTCTATCCTCGGCGTGGTCGCGTTAGGGGACGGAACAGGTGCTGTCGGCGTAGTCGACATCGAATGTGACCTTGAGCCGCTCGTCCGAGAAGAAACCTCCTCGGTCTTGCACACGGACTTCGGCAACATGGGGATTCGTGTTGGAGAAGTCGCGGAACACCCGCTCCGGAATGGCCGCGGAGTTGGTCCCTCGGATCACCTTCGTCTCGAGGTTGTTCTCGAGGTAGAGCTCCGCCAGGCCGGGGAATCCGTCTTCCTCATCCTCGGCAGTCCAGGTGAACAACTTGTACTTCTGGCCCAGGGAGCAGTAATCGGCGACCGTGAATCCGGTAAGCCGAGGCTTGAAATTGCAGTTGAAGATGAACTCACCGGAGTACGGGAGGCCCGAGACGCGGTTCGAAAGGTCGCGGGATCGAACGATCATCTTCATCCCGATTCCGGCGTCGAGCGAGTCGAGGATCAGGTTGGAGAACCCCGCGGGTCCAAGCACGTTCGGATCGTTGGTGTCGAAGGGAACCCCTGGGGAGATCTCCGGAAGGAACCCGATGATGTAGGGGCTTCCATCGTTTCTACTCCCCTGCGAGAGGGCAAGCGAGAAGGCGTTGATGCCGCTCGGATTGTCGCAGGAGTTATCCTGCCCCCCCCAGTTCCAGAACACCGTGGAGCGGAACGGAATGGTCGCTCCCGGACCGAAGGGTACGGCGACCGGCGCGATCGGCTGCCCTCTCAGATACGGTTGGATGTAGTAGCCGATCGGTTCGCCGCGGCCTCCACTTGCGTCTTTAAACCACGATTCCGGATCACGATTCACGACGAAGAAGAACTTGCTGGCGCCGGGATCGCTGAGGGCATACGCGTTGTCCACGGCCTGCACGGTCAGCGTGTAGACGCCGCTCGAGAGCGCGATCGAATTGGGGTCGTTCAGGTCATTGAAGGTCACGCAGGAGTCGACGATGATCGGGCTGCTGTAGGGACCGACGTCGAACTTGTAGCCGATGACCGATCCATCCGGATCGGACCCGCCCCAGCAGACCTCGAAGGGCGTCCCGTCGCAGAGGGAGTCGACTCCGTTCCCCGAGGGATACGCCCCCGTGAACTGCACGAGCGGCTTCAGCGTCGTCGAGATGATGATCCGGTGGTTGAAGATCGTGATGGAGGGGTCGGGCTTCCCCAGATTGTCGATGGCCCGGATAAAGAAAATGTGACCGCGCGACGTGCCCGGCGGTTGATTGCTGGTTCCACCGGCGATCGTGGCCGAGTCGTTCACGGCCAGCTCGAAGATGCTGTCGGTCTTCGTGGTGAACCGGAACGAGCTGACGCTGGAGTCGTCCCACGCCCACTGGAAGCCGGCAATGAAACCGTCCGGATCCTCGCCGCGCCAGTAGAGGTGGATGCGGTACGAGAACGAGCCGCTCTCGGGCGGAGCCGCCACGAGAAATGTCTGAGGTGGCCGGTTTCGATCGACTCGAACCGGATCTTTGGCGCAGGCCGCGAGCAACGCAGCGAGCCCGACGAGCATCACAACGACACGGGCGCCAAAGCGCCACGCAACGCGCTGGGACATTTCGCTCTCCGAGGAAACTGGGTTAGTCACCGGCAGGTCGTTCGGGTTAACTCTTGGGGGACAGGAAAGACCTTACTAGTGCCCCTCAGCGGTGTCAAACCGTTTTTCACCGCCGGGAACTGGAGAATAGCCTGCTTGGGGGGGGGACGCTAGCTAGAATCCCTAGTAGTCCTCGGTATCGTAACGGCTGGTGGGGGGCTAGGCTCAGGCCGGCCTGCTTCAGCCGCGACTTGATGAACTTCTTGATGCGCTGGTCTTCGACCAGGAAGTTGCCGTAGTCTTTCTTGCGGGCGTACCAGCGCGAGATCCAGGGC
>JANNMC010000325.1:0-19875 GCA_031397435.1 Candidatus Eiseniibacteriota bacterium | reverse complement strand
GGGACGAACTCTGGGGTGATGGATTCGGGCTGCCTTCGGTTGACGGTTGGATCGACAGCGCCATCAGGTATGGGACCGATATCGTCGTCGCCGGCAGTTTTCAATCGATCGGCGGCATCGCCGCGAACAACCTGGCTCGATGGGACGGAACCGCGTGGCACGCGCTCGGCGATGGAATCGATGGGTCCATCACCTGCCTTACCGTGTTCGGCAACGACCTCTACGCCGCTGGGCAATTTCAATTCGTCAACGGCGTGTTCTCGCCGAATCTGGCCAAGTGGGACGGGGAGTCCTGGTCTCCCTTCGGAATCCTCTCTCACTCCTACCTCTGCTGTTACGAAGTGAACTCGCTCATCGTCTATCGAGGGGAGCTGCTTGCAGGAGGCACCTTTTCCCCCAGCGAGACGGGTGTCCAGGGGATCGCGCGCTGGAACGGGACCTTTTGGGTTCCGTTCGCCGGCGACGTGGCCGGGCCCGTTGGATGCATGCTGGCCGTGGGCGACTCGCTCTACGTGGCGGGCTGGTTCGACTCGGCTGGCGGCGTGCCAGCTTCGAACGTCGCGCTTTGGGACGGCGACTCTTGGTCGGCGCTTGGGCCGGGCCTCGGCGTTCCGTCGCAGCAATGGGGCGTCCAATCGATGGTCAGCCTTGACGGAATACTCTATGCGGCAGGGTACTTCGAGTACGAGGGTGGAGCGACACCCATCACGTTCGCCGCATGGGATGGCGCGTCCTGGGCTTCTCTGGAATCCGTGAGCAGTGGTGTTTCTGGTCTCGCCTTGGATGGGGATGCCATTGCCATGGTCAGCTACGGAGGCGTAGTCCGATGGGATGGCGAGGCGGCACCTACCAGTTTGCCTGGTCTCTTCGGATACCCCGCGGCACTCTTGGCCGATGCTGGCGGCCTCCTTGCGATCGGTGGAGTGCTTGTTGGGACATCCGATCTATCGACCATCAGCGGACTCACCATGGCTCGATGGACCGGACAATCCTGGCAGGCCCTGGAGCCGTGGAATCCGCTCATGAATGGGCTCGCTACATATTGGGGAACTCCCGCCGACGTTGAATGTCTCGCGGTCTATCAAGGGGAACTGATCGCGGGGGGAGGCATCGACCTCGCGGGGGATGGGGCAGGATGGAGACGAGTCGGCGGCCTCTCCCGCTGGAATCGCACGAGCTGGTCATCCATGACTCCAAGATTGCCATCCGGTGCCCAGCGATTTATGGCACTTCACGTGGAAGGCGACACGCTCTACGCCGGCGGGGAGTTCATGGAGTATACCGGCTCCGGACCATCAGGATACACGCGACGCCCCGTGTGGCGGTGGGACTCGAATCAATGGTCGCCGCTCGATACGCTCTCGGTTGCGGCGTCCTGGATTACCCGATACGACGGTCACATTACGATCGGTACGGCAGGAGGGTGGTCGGATCAGCGCACCCTCGCTGGTGTGTACGCCCTGCGCGGCGGAACCTGGGAGGTGCTCGGCCTGGCCGGCGGGCCATACGCTTACCTCGGAATCGAGTGTTCCACACTCCACCAGGGAAAGCTGGTGATTGGTGGCCCGTTCACCTCGATCGACGGCGTCGCGGCCGATGGGATCGCCGCATGGAATGGCCATGACTGGGAGTCCATCGGCGACATGGGGCTTTCTCCGTTCCGCGTTCCGACGGTGTACGCGCTCGCATCAAACGCGGGACGCCTCTATGCTGCCGGCCAGTTTTGGCTGAACGGCGTGCAGGTTCCGGTCGTGGTCTGGGACGGGGTCGCATGGCGGGCCGTCTCGGGGCTCTCAGGATGGCCAGAGGGTCTCGCCGTGATCAGGGGCCGGGTATTCGTGGGGGGGCGTCTCCATATCCAATCCTATCCGGGTCTCGTGTCGGTAGCGATGTTGGACGGCGATAAGTGGGAACCACTCGGATCGGGTGTGAACGGATCCGCCAGGGAGTTTGTGGAATACGACGGTGCTCTTCATGTCGCCGGGAAGTTCTCCTTCGCCGGAGGGAAGAGCGCCTTCTCCATCGCCAAGTGGCAGGGATTTGTCCCACCCAAGGCACCCCGCAGTCCCTGGCTCTCCGGAGGGCGTCCCAATCCCTCTCTCGCGGGGAGCGACTTCTCGTTCCGTATCCAGGAAGGCGCGGCCGTTCGGATCGCTGTCTACGACGCCAGGGGGCGAGAGGTCGCGCTGCTCGACGATGGATACCGCGTGGCGGGCACCCATGCCGTGAGATGGAATGGACGCGACCGTGCTGGGAGGATGACGCCCGCAGGAGTCTACTTCGTCACGGTGCGAACAGGGAGTGGCGCGGTCACTTCGAGGAAGATCGTCCGACTGCGGTAGGGTAGCCTACTTCCCGACGCCCGTCATCTCCTCCGCCGAGAATACCTTCTTGATCTGTTCCTCGGTCAGCAGCTTCTTCTCCCGCACGATTTCCACCACCGTCTTTCCCGTCTTCGCCGACTCCTTCGCCACTTCCGCCGCGGCCATGGAGCCGATGTAGGGATTCAACGCGGTGGCCAGCGAGATCGAGTGCTCGAAGTACTCGCGGCAGACGTCCTCGTTGGCCACGATGCCGTCGACGCAAGTCGTGCGCAACACGCGGAGCGTCGGCGCCAGAATGGCCAGCGATCGGTGCAAGTTGTGCGCGATTACCGGCATCATGACGTTCAGCTCCAACTGGCCCGCCTGCGCAGCGTAGGCGACCGTGGTGTCGTAGCCGAGAATCTGGAAGCAGACCATGTTCGTCATCTCGGGGACGACCGGGTTCACCTTTCCCGGCATGATCGAGGAGCCGGGCTGGACGACGGGGAGGATGACCTCGTCGAAGCCGGTCGTCGGGCCGCTGGCGAGGAGGCGGAAGTCGTTCGCGATGCGCGTGAGGTCGAGGCAGAACCCGCGCAGGTCGTTCGAGAGGCGGACGAACGGTGCCATGCTCTGCATCGCCTCGAAAAGATTCGGAGACGGCCGGAATGGCGCGCCCGTAAGCGCGGCGATGTTCGCGATGGTCCGCGCCCGGTACTCCGGATGCGCGTTGATCCCGGTGCCGGCCGCGTTGCCGCCGAGCCCCAGGGACAGAAGACCCTCGCGACTTCGCTTCAGAGACTCGACCCACCCCTCCACGCAGACCTGATAACCCGAGAACTCCTGCCCCATCGTGACCGGCACCGCGTCCTGCAAATGCGTCCGCCCCGACTTGAGGACGGTGCGGAAAGCCGCGGCGCGACCGGCAAAGGAGCAGGCGAGCGCCGCCATCTCCTCCACCACGGGACCCGAGAGTTCGTAGGCGGCGAGGCGGATGGCGGTCGGGATCACGTCGTTGGTCGACTGCGCCATGTTCACATGGTCGTTCGGACTGACGAGCGACGTGTCGCCGCGTTTTCCGCCCATCAGTTCGCAGGCGCGGTTCGCCACGACCTCGTTCACGTTCATGTGGAACGAAGTTCCGGCGCCGGCCTGGTAGGCATCCACGACGAAGTGGCTGTCGTGCTTGCCGGCCACGACTTCCTCGGCGGCGCGGATGATCGCGTCAGCCTTCGCCTTGTCGAGGACGCCGAGTTCGCCGTGTGTCTTCGCGGCGGCGATCTTGATGCGGGCGACGGCGCGGACCATCTCGCGATGGAGCCGCTCGCCGCTGATGGGGAAGTTGGCGACCGCGCGGGCCGTCTGCACGCCGTAGTAGGCGTCGGCGGGAACCTCTAGCGGTCCGAGTGAATCCTTTTCGATCCGGGTCTGGCGGGGGGCGCCCGCGGCGGTCGCTTCGCTCATGGCGTTTCGATTCCGATCAGATGGAGTCGAGGAGCCAGCTTTCCGGATCCTCGAGGAGCTCCTTCACGCGGTGGAGGAACTGGGCCGCCGGCGTTCCGTCGACGAGCCGGTGATCGAACGAGAGGACGAGCGTCATCATCCAGCGGACCACGATGCGGTGATCCCGCACCACGGCGCGTTCCTGGATGAGATGGACGCCCAGGATGCCGACTTCCGGAACGTTGATGACCGGCTGCGACGCGGTGGCGCCGAACATGCCGGCGTTCGTGATCGTGAAGGTGCCGCCCTGGATGTCGTTCAGGGTCAGTTTCTCGGCCCGGGCGCGCGCCGCCAGGTCTTCCATCTCCGCCGCGATCTGGAGGAGCGACTTCTTGTCGGCGTCGTGGAGGATCGGGACGATGAGGCCCTGGTCGCGGTGCACCGCCATGCCGATGCTGTAGTACTTCTTGAAGCGCGCCTCCGTCTCGGTGATGGAGGCGTTCAGGACCGGATACTCTTTGAGCGCGCGTACCACGGCCTTCGTGATGAACGGCATGTAGGTCAGGTTGAGGCCGTAGTCTGCCTTCACCTTTTCCTTGAGTCGGGCGCGGAGTTCCACCAGCGCCGTCATGTCGACCTCGTCCGTCACCGAGCAATGAGCCGCGGTGTGGCGCGCCTTCGACATGTTCTCGGCGATCTTCTTCCGGAGCGTCGTGAGCGGCTGCACCACTTCCTCGCGCGATCCGGCGGCTGCGGCCGACGCGGCGGGAATGGCCTTCAGCGGACGCGGTGCCGCGGCCATCGCGGAAGCCGCCATGGCGGGGGCCATCGCCGGCGCGGCCATCGCGCCGGGCAACCCGGGAGCGAGCTTCCGCGCGTCCAGATGCGTCAGGACATCCTCGCGCGTCACGCGTCCACCCATCCCGGAGCCGCGGATCTGCGCCACCTCGACGCCGTGCTCCTTCACCAACTTCCGGACGGCGGGCGAGAGCCGCATCCCGTCGATGGAGGAAGGCGCGGGTAGCGTCGCGGTCGCGGTGGAGGACGGGGCGTAGCTGGGGGCCGGTGTGTACGGTGCGGGCGCGGCATGGCTGGGCGCCGGCGCCGCCGCCGCCGCGGTGGCGGACGGTGCTCCGGATGAAGCCCCCAGCGACTCGCCGGCGGCCAGAATCACTCCCAGCTCGTCGCCAACCTGCGCGACCAGGCCCTCGGCCACGGTGATCCGGCCAAGCGTGCCGGCCAGCGGCGACGGCAGCTCGATGTTGATCTTGTCGGTGATGATCTCGACGATCGGCTCGTCCTTGGCGATTGGGTCGCCGACCTTCTTCAGCCACTTCCCGATCGTTCCCTCGACCACGCTCTCGCCGAGTTGCGGCACGATGATGGTGGTAGGCATCCTTCCTCCCTGTGGGCCCGAAGGGCCTAGTAGGCGACCAGATCGCGGATCGCCTGGGCGATCCGGTCGGCGTTCGGCAAATAGTGATCGGCCATCGTCGGTGCAAACGGTTCCTGGGGCGCGTCGGGCGGCGAGATGCGGATGACCGGCGCGTCGAGGTAGGCAAAACCCTCCTCGGCCACCATCGCGGCGATCTCCGTGCCGACGCCCATCGTGCGGCTGCTCTCGTAGACCACCGCGCAGCGGGAGGTCTTCTTGACGGAATTAAGAATCGTCTCGTGATCGTAGGGGAGCAGCGTCCGGAGATCGACGACCTCTGCCCCGATCCCCTCGGCCGCGAGCTTGGTGGCGGCCTCGAGCGAGCGCTGGAGCATGAGCGAGTAGGAAACGATCGTCACGTGGCGCCCCTCGCGCGCGATGGCGGCCTTGCCGAGCGGAACGACGTAGTCGCCCTTCGGCACCTGCCCCTTCGCCGTGCGATAGAGCCGCTTGTGTTCGTAGTAGAGGACCGGGTTCTGCCCGCGGAACGCCGACTTCAGGAGTCCCTTCGCGTCGTACGGATTCGACGGTGCCACGACCACCAGGCCGGGGCTGTGCATGAACCAGGAAGCGTTGAACTGCGAGTGGTAGATTCCTCCGCCGACGCCTCCGCCGCAACAGACGCGGATGACCATCGGGCAGGTCCACATGCCGCCCGAGCGGTAACGCATCTTGGCCGCGTGTTCCACGATGCCGTCCACGGCCAGCGACGTGAAGTCGTCGAACTGGATCTCGGGCGAGGGAATGAGTCCCGCCAGCGCGGCGCCGACCGAGCCCTGAACCAGGAAGTTCTCCGAGATCGGGCTGTCGATGACGCGGAGCGCGCCAAAGCGCTCGTAGAGGTTCTTGGTGGCCTTGAAGACGCCGCCATAATTGGCGATGTCCTCGCCGATGAGGAAGATGCGCTCGTCGCGCTCCATCTCCTCGGCCAACCCCTGGTTGATGGCCTCGATGTAGTTGATCGTCTGGGTGTCGCTCTGCGCCGCGGCCGCGGCCGGGACGCTATCCATCGTTTTCATCGACTCGTGGTCTCCCTCTCGGCATGGTGGGCTTTCTTCAGGCGCTCCGCTCGCCGCGCTTCCGCCGCGCGCGCTTCACGCCGTTCGTGTTCGGTTTCCAGGAGCAGCGGCGGCACCGGGACCGGCCGTCCCTTCTTGTCGATGGCGACGAAGGTCAGGTACGCCGTGCTGGTCTGGACCCGGCGCGCCGTCAGGAGATCCTCGCACTGTACGTCCACGCGGATCTCCATCGAGGTGCGGCCGGCGTAGGTCAGGCGGCCCGTGATGAGGGCCAGTTGTCCGACTCGGATCGGCGCCTCGAACGACACCTGGTCGATCGAGGCGGTGACGCATTGCGACCGACAGTGGCGGTGCGCCACGACGGCGGCCGCCAAGTCAATCCAGTGAAGCACCATTCCGCCCAGCACGTTTCCGAGCGTGTTCGCGTCGTTCGGCAGCACCAACTGCACCATGTCGACGCGCGATTCGCGCGGTGCCTTGCCGGGGACGGCGCTCTTGCCGCTCTGTCGCGCCGGGGAGCGACCCCCCGCGCGGCGGCCCGTCCGGCTACTAGAGCGGGGCGTAGACATCCTCCGTCATCTCGCTCGGATCGGGGTGCGGGGAGCGTTCGGCGAAATCGATCGCCTCCTCGATCTCCCGCTCGATCCGTTGCAACGTCGCCTGCTTGTAGGTCTCGTCGATGACGCCGCGCTCCATCAGGAGCCGCTCGTAGCGCGGAACCGGATCCCGCTTCTTCCAGTAGTCCACTTCCTCGGTCGTCCGGTAGTTGGCGGGATCGATCTCGGAGTGGCCGTACCAACGGTAGGTCTTCATCTCGATCAGGGTCGGACCATCGCCCCGGCGGGCGCGGCGGACCGCCTCGTGCGCCGTTTCGTACGTCAAGAGGAGGTCGTTACCGTCGATGGTGATGCCCGGCATGCCGTAGGCCTTCGCGCGATCGGAGACGTTCTCGAGCGGAACGCCCATGCTGGCGGGGACAGACTCGGCCCAGAGATTGTTCTGCACGACGAAGACGCAGGCGAGCTTGTGGATCCCCGCGAAATTCAAGGCCTCGTGCCAGACGCCGTTCGACGTGGCGCCCTCTCCGACGAAGCAGACGGCCGCATTGTCTTTCTTCTGGATCTTCCAGGCGAGCGCGGAGCCGGTCACGATCACCGTCTGGGCCGCGATGGTGGAGGCGGGCGTCACGATTCCCATCGGCTTCCAGCCGTAATGGCAGGGGTGGCTCTTGCCGCGGTCGGGACTGTCCTTCCGCGCGAAGAGCTGCGCCATCAAGTACTTGATCGGCATCCCCTTCGTGATGACAGCGCCGATCTCGCGATGTTGGATGCCGATGAAATCGTCGGGACGGAGCCCGTAGCAGGGTCCCACCACGGTCGCTTCCTGCCCGACCGCGCTGAAGAATGTTCCCTGGAAGCGGCCCTGCTTGAAGAGACGCCGGCAGCGCTCATCCACCTGCCGGACGAGATTGATGTAGTAGTAGAGGCCCTTCATCTCGTCTGTCGATACGGCCATGCAGCCCTCCTGAGGTCGATCGGTCGCGCGGCGGAACCGGGTTGCCGCTCGTGGGCGCGACATGTCAGCCCGAAACTCTACCATAGTGGTACTGGCGCCGCTAGGCGGCGCCTCACGCCCTATTGCCCCGGCTTCCACCCCCGGAGCCGGAGGCTGTTCCCAACGACCGAGACGCTGCTCACGGCCATGGCCGCCGACGCGATGGTGGGGTGGAGAAGCCAGCCGGTCAGCGGGTAGAGCGCGCGCCGGCCGCCAGTGGGATGGCCACCACGTTGTAGGCGAAGGCCCAGACGAGGTTTTCAAGGATCGTGCGCCGAGTCCGGCGAGAGAGGTCGAGGGCGTCGGCGATGGCGCCAAGGCCGCCGCGAACCAGTGTGATGTCGGCCGCCTCCATGGCGACGTCGGTGCCGCTTCCGATGGCGATACCAACATCGGCCGCGGCCAGCGCCGCGGCGTCGTTCAAGCCATCGCCCACCATGGCGACCGCGCTCCCCGATTCCTGAAGCCGGCGAACCAGCGCGACCTTGTCTTCGGGGGAGAGCGAAGCGTGGACCTCCTCGATCCCGAGCGACGCGGCAAGCCGCCGGGCCGGGGCCTCGCGATCGCCGGTGGCGAGCACGAGCCGCAGGCCGCGGCGCTTCAGGCGAGCCGCCGCCTCCGCCGCCTCCTCGCGCGGTGCGTCCTCCAGGGCGAAGAGCCCCGCCGTGGTCTGGCCGATGCCGACCCACGCCACGCTCTCACCCCGCTCCGCCGCCTCCTCGGACGCCACACGGAGTGCTTCGGGCGCGCGGCCCGCGAAAGCCGCGAAGCCGAAGGAGCCTACCCGCACCGAGACGCCCCCAACCGTTCCCTGCGCGCCGTGGCCGGGGATCACGTTCACCCCCTCCGCGAAGGGGAGCGACGTGGAGCCGCCGCCGGTTCGCGCGTGGCGGACAATGGCGCGCGCGATCGGATGCTCGGAGCCGGCCTCGATGGCCGCCGCCTGGCGAAGAACACGCGCCGCGTCCTCGCCGGGCGCCGCCAGGAACGAGGTCACGGCCGGTTCGCCACGCGTGAGGGTTCCCGTCTTGTCGAGGACCACGATCGAGAGCTTTCCCACGCGTTCCAGAACTTCCCCGCCGCGAAGGAGGATGCCGCGCCGCGCGCCGACACCGGTACCGACCAGGATCGCGGTCGGCGTAGCGAGGCCCATGGCGCAGGGACACGCGATGATGAGGACCGAGACGAAAGCGACGAGCGCGTAGCGGATAGGCGGCGGAGGGCCCCAGAGAAGCCACGCCGCCGACGTCAGGAGCGCGATGAGAAGCACGGCAGGAACGAATCGGCCCGCCACGCGGTCGGCCAGCGCCTGGAGCGGAGCTTTCCCCCCCTGTGCCTCCTCGACCAGTCGGACGATTCGGGCCAGCGTCGTGTCGTCGCCGACGCGCGTCGCCCGAAGGAGGACCGGGGCCGAGCGATTCACCGTCCCCGCGGCCAGCGGGTCGCCGACGGCGCGCGCGACCGGGAGCGGTTCGCCGGTCAGCATCGATTCGTCCACCTCGGTCGATCCCTGCTCGATCAGACCGTCGACCGGGATCGACTCGCCGGGGAGGATCTCGATCCAGTCGCCGCGGGCGATCAGCTCGAGCGGCGTCTCCTGCCGCGCCGCGAGCGGTGAGGCCATGGCGAGCCGGCGAGCCGTGGCCGGGCGGCGCGTGAGGAGCGCCTTCACCGCCTCGCCGGTCTGCCGCCGAGCGCGCGACTCGAGCAGGCGGCCGAGAAGAATGAAGGCGAGGATCATGGCCGCCGTGTCGTAGTAGACGTGACCGCCGAGTCCCGTCGACTCGAACCAGGCCGGGGCCACCGTGACCGCGAGGCTATAGAGATAGGCGGAGCCGGTCCCCAGCGTGACGAGCGTGTTCATGTCGAGCATGCCGTGGCGGAGTCCGACGATGGTCCGCCGATGAAACGTCCAGCCGGCGATCCACTGGACGGGGGTGGCAAGGAGAAGCCCAAGCCATCGCGCCGCGCCCATGTCGTGAACGAAGAGATGGATCAGCATCAGGGGGAGGCCGAAGGCCGTCGCGAGGAGAAGCCGGCGGAGGTTCGCGCGCTCTTCCTCGAGCCGCATCCGCTCGCGGTCGGCGCCTGCCGACGCGGCGCGCGGGGCGGCGCGATAGCCGGCCGATTCCACCGCCTTCACCAGCGCCGAGATGGAGGCGTTCGGCGCCGAGACCACCAGCGCCTCCTCCGTGGCCAGATTCACCGCCGCGCTCTCCACGCCGGGAACGCGCTTCAGGGCGTGTTCCACCGCCGCCACGCATCCGGCGCACGTCATCCCATGAATGGAGAGCCGTGTTTCCCGCTGCATCGTTTCGGTCGTCATGGGCGTCTGAACTGTAGAGTCCTTGGTTCGCGAATGGGAGGCTGCTACGATAGAGTGCTCCGACTCCTCCGTAACCTCCATTGTGGAGCAATCATGACCAGCCCCGCCATCACTGAAGCTCAAGTCTTGGATGCCCTCCGATCCGTGATGGATCCAGACCTCCATCGCGACATCGTCGCCCTCGGCTTCATCCGAAACATGAAGATCGAAGGAAGCGTCGTCGCGTTCGACGTGAATCTCACCACCCCCGCCTGCCCGGTCAAGGATCGACTTCGCGATCAGTCGCGGCAAGCGGTCTTGACAAACGTCCCCGGCGCGACCGACGTGAGGGTCAACATGACCGCCGAAGTCCGCCGCGCGCAGGCTCCCGACACCTCGGCCCTGAAGACCGTGAAGAACATCATCGCGGTCGGCAGCGGCAAGGGAGGCGTGGGGAAGTCGACCGTCGCCGCGAACATCGCCGCCTCGCTCGCTTCGAGCGGCGCCCGCGTCGGACTGCTGGACGCCGACATCTACGGCCCCAGCATCCCCATCATGATGCAGACCGGGACGCCGGCCGAGCCGCTGGCCGACAACACGATCCAGCCCGGCATCGCGCACGGCGTTCGCCTCATGTCGATGGGCTACCTCACTCCGGGCGATCAGCCGCTCATATGGCGCGGCCCGATGGCGCACAAGGCGCTCCAGCAGTGCCTCCTCGGCGTGAACTGGGGCGAACTCGACTATCTGGTGGTCGATCTCCCTCCCGGCACCGGCGACGTCCACCTGACGCTCGTGCAGACGGTCCCGGTCACGGGAGCGGTGATCGTCTCCACGCCGCAGGACGTGGGTCTCCAGATCGCCATGAAGACGCTTCGCATGCTCCAGCAGACGAAGGTGCCGATTTTGGGCATCGTGGAGAACATGTCGTACTACGTCTGCCCACACTGTGGCGAGCGGGACGAACTGTTTGGCCACGGGGGGGCGAAGGCCGCGGCGGAGTCGATGAAGATTCCGTTCCTCGGCGAGATCCCGCTCGACATCGCCATCCGCCGCTATTCCGATCGCGGTACGCCGGTCTCCATCGCGGAGCCCGAATCGCCGTCGGGGCTCGCCTTCCGTGAGATCACCGGGAGGCTGGCGCAGCAGGTGAGCATGCGGGCCTTCAAGAACATCGCCCTCTCGATCGTGGAGGAGTAGCGTGGCGCCGCTCACCCCCGAGCAGACGACGCCGGTCGGGCTTCGGAAGAAGGGGGGCGAGCGCTTCACCGTGGCGTGGGCCGACGGGCACGAGAGTGTCTACGGCGCCCGCTACCTGCGCGGCCGTTGTCCGTGCGCGCAGTGCGTGAGCGAGATGACCGGCCAGCGACTCGTCTTCGAGGAGCACGTGAATCCCGACGTCGCCGTGGCCGCCGCGCGCACCGTCGGACAGTACGCGCTTCACTTCGACTGGAGCGACGGACACACCACCGGCATTTACTCGTACGACTACCTCAGACGCATCTGCCCCTGCGACGCCTGCCTGAGCGCGCTCGAGGGCGGGTCGGCATAACGGCGGCCTCCTGAGTTTCCTCGGCGATTCGTTCGGCATGGGTCCGAACGCCGCCCCCTGGAGGCGGACGCTGGGCGCCCTCTGGCTAGCGCAGTTCCTCACCATGCTCGGGATGAGCATGTTCCTCCCGTTCCTGCCTCTCTATCTCCGCTCCCTTGGCGTCACCGGGAAAGGTGAACTGGAGACAATGAGCGGTCTCCTCTACGCGGCCCCCTTCTTCGCGGCCGTCATCGCCACGCCGATCTGGGGTTACTTCGGCGATCGCCATGGGCGAAAGCTGATGGTGATGCGGGCATCCCTCGGCCTCGCCCTCATCACCGCGGTGATGGGTTTCGCCACGTCGCCGAGTCAGCTGCTGCTGCTCCGAATCCTGCAAGGCGCTGTCAGCGGCTTCATCGCGGCGGCCGTCGCGCTCGTCGTCACCACCGCGCCGCGGGAGAAGATGGGCTACGCGCTCGGCACCCTGGCGACGGCCATCCCGAGCGGCACGATCATCGGGCCGCTCGTCGGCGGCGCGCTCTCCGACCTGATCGGCATGCGCTACATTTTCTTCATCACGTCGGGTTTCAATCTCCTCGCGGCCGTCGTTGTTTGGCTCGCGGTCCGGGAGGCGGAGCGGCCGAAGCCGGAGGGCGGCATCGAGCAGATCGTGGAGAACTACCGCTTCGTCTTCGGAACGCCTCAGATCCGGCTCCTCTTCTTCGTCCTCCTGCTGGGCCAGTTCGCCCTGATGTCGCTCGTCCCGATCATGGCTCTCTTCGTGGAGGAGCTCGGCGCGCACGGCCGGCTGGTCGCCACCACCACCGGCGCCATCCTGGCCATCACCGGCGTGGCGAACATTGCGGCGTCGCCCCGGTGGGGGAGGCGAAGCGACCGCGAGGGATACCGCGCCACCTTGAAGTACGCGCTCCTGGGTGCGGGGATTTTCGCCATTCCGCAGGGCTTCGCCCTGGCGCCCTGGCACCTCTTCGTGCTCCGCATTCCGTACGGGCTCATGATCGGCGGCATCATCCCCTCGGTGCACGCGATGATCGGGCTCCGGGCGCCGGAGAATCGCCGCGCCGGCACGATGGGGGTCACCTCCACAGCCCTGATGCTCGGGAACATGCTGGGACCGCTCGTGGGTGGGGTGCTGGCTGGAGTCTTCGGACTCCGCGCGGTCTTCTTCGTCTCGGGGGCGGTCTTCTTCCTGGTCCTGTTCGGACTCTGGCCAAGGATCGAGGAGCCCGAGCATGGAGCGGGGACTCCGATCCCGCTGCGAGTCGAGGTATGATCTTGCCGCGCGGGCCGTGGCCGGCGGAACGCGCGGTTCGCCGCGAAGGCGATAGGGGAAGGAGTCAGGGATGAAATTGGGTGGATGGCTGACGATTGGAATGACGCTACTCCTCTCGGGGGGGCCCGCGATGGCCGCGACGAATTTGGAATTGGTGGAGCAGGTGCGCGCGGCGGAACGCGCGTTCGCGAAGACGATGGCCGACCGCGATCTGAAGGCGTTCGAGAATTACGTCTCTTCCGAGGCGCTCTTCTTCGGCAGCAAGGGGCCGCTTCGCGGCCGCGAGGCTGTGGTCGGAGTCTGGAAGCGCTTCTTCGAGGCGCCGGCGGCGCCCTTCTCGTGGAAGCCGGAAACGGTGGACGTTCTCGATTCGGGAACGCTCGCGCTCAGCAGCGGCCCCGTTCACGATCCCGAAGGCAAGTTGATCAATGTCTTCAGCTCCATCTGGCGTCTCGAAAGCGACGGTAAGTGGCGCGTGATCTTCGACAAGGGCTGTCCCGTCTGCGAGCCTGAAAAAAAGCCGTAACCGGGTATCTGGTCCGGGCGGATGCACCTGCCGTCCCCCCGTGATACCCTTTCGGACTTCGCCAACGCGCCGTCCTAAGGAGGGGGAGACGTGAACATTCAGACCACGCTTGCAGGCAGCTATCCGAAACTTCCGACCGTCGCCGGAGACGTGAATCTGCGCGTCGTCCGGAACCGTCGTGACGCGGGCAAAGCGACCGACGAGGACGTCGCCGCGGCCGTTCGCGCCACCACGCGCCGGATGATCGAACTTCAGAACCGGATCGGCATTGACCTCCCCATGGAGGGGCAGGCCGGCTGGGACGACGCGCAGACCTTCGTCGCGCGCGGCTTCGAGGGGATCCGCATCGCGGGGCTCCTCCGCTATCTCGACACCAACACCTACTATCGCCAGCCGGAAATCGTCGGCCCGATCCGCTGGACGGGTCCGATCACGGCCGCGGAGTTTCGCGAGGCGCAGGCGTTGAGCCCGCGGCCGCTGAAGGCGTTTCTTCCCGGTCCCTACTCGCTCTACCGATTCTCCAAGGACATGCGCTACGGCGATCCCACCGAAGGGGCGCGCTCTTTCGGTGAGGCGCTCGGCCGCGAGGCCGCGGCGCTGGTGGAAGCGGGCGCGACTTGGATCCACATCGAGGAGCCCTGGATCGGCCACGCCCGCGCCGCCGATGGACGGGCCGTGCGCTCCGCCCTGGAGGCGTTCCTCGCGGGTCACCGCGCGAAGACGATGATCCACGTTCCGTTCGGTTCTCCCCTGGCGGTGTTCGATGCGATCCGGGATCTCCCCTGGACCGCAATCGGTCTCGACCTGGTCGGAGCGCCCGCGGGATGGGACGTCCTTCCGCTCGTGCCGAAGGGCCGGACGGTCGGACTTGGCCTGATCGACGCGAGAAACACGCGGCTCGAGGCGCCCGAGGCGGTGGCCGCCGGTGTCGCGCGCGCACGCGGGCTGCGCCCCGATCTCGAATTTCACCTCTCGCCGACGGCGAGCCTTGAATACCTGCCGGCCGACACCGCCGAGAAGAAGTTGGAACGCCTCGTCGCGTCGGCGGCGCTGGCCGCGAAGGGAGGGGCGTGACCATGCCGCGCGGACTCTGGACTACGACGGTAGGGAGTTTCCCCAAGCCGCCCCATCTCGAGAAGGCGAGACAGCAGTTCGCCCGCGGGGAGCTGACGGCAGACCGCCTCGCGGAAATGGAGCGCGAGGAGACGATCGGCGTAATCCGCCGCCAGGAAGCGATCGGGCTCGATCTCCTGGTGGACGGAGAAATCTACCGCGGCGACATGACCACCTACTTCGCCGAGCTGATGCCCGGCTACGCCATCTCGAATCCGGTCCGCTCGTACGGGAACCGCTACTACCGGAAGCCGGTCGCGGTCGGCCCCATCCGCCGGACGAAGGAGTGGACGGTCGCGTGGTGGAAGTTCGCCCAGGCGCAGACGAAGCTGCCGATCAAGGGGATGCTGACCGGTCCCTACACGATGATGGACTGGTCGTTCAACGAGCACTACCCGTCGCGCGAGGCCATGACCATGGATCTGGCCGCGGCGATCAACGACGAGGCCCTCGCGCTGCAGGAAGCGGGCGCCAAGTATATCCAGATCGACGAACCGGCCATCTCCGTCCGTCCCGAGGAGCTACCGCTGGCGGTCAAGGCGTTCGCGCGCGCGACGCAGGGAATCAAGGCGAAGACGATCACGCACATCTGCTACGGCGATTTTGACGTCATCTACCCGGCGCTCCTCGATCTTCCGGTCGATCAGATCGATCTGGAAATGGCGAACAGCCGCTACGACCTGCTCGATCGATTCCGCGTGAATGCCTTCACGAAGGAGATCGGCTACGGCGTCCTGGACGTTCACAGCCACCGGATCGAGACGAAGGACGAGATCAAGGAAGGGATCCTCCGCGGTCTCGAGGTGCTGAAGCCCGAGCAGATGTACATCGACCCCGACTGCGGCCTGAAAACGCGGACCGTCGAGGAGGCGTTCGCGAAGCTCGAGGCGATGGTGGCGGCCGTGCGCGAGGTGCGCGCGGAGAAGGGCATCACCGCGTGACCGAAGGGCAGCGCCCCGACCTCTCTGGTCTCTCCATCAACCGAGACGCGCCGGCCCCCGAGGGGAACCGACTGGCGCGTCTCGTCGTTCTCGGATTCGCCGTCATCGTGGTGGTGACCGGCGCGGCGCTGCTGATCATGAACAAGCTGCGGCCCGTCGAGGTCACGGTCGCGACGGTCGAGGCGATGGGCGGCACGCCCGGCGCCACGGCGCCCGCCTCCGAAGTGCTGACCGCGAACGGATACGTCGTCGCCCGCCAGCGGGCGTCGGTCTCGTCCGAAATCGCTGGCCGGTTGGAGGCGCTCTACGTCGGGGAGGGGAGCCGGGTCCAGAAGGGGCAGGTGATGGGCGTGCTCCGAAACCAGGATCAGCGAACCGCCGTCGACGCAGCGCGCGCCGCGGTGGCATCGGCGAAGGCGACCCACGAGGAGGCGAAGGCGAACCGCGATCAGTCGGAGCTTTCGCTGCGGCGAAGCGCCGAATTGAAAGGTAGCGGGCTCATCTCGGCGTCGGCCTTCGAGTCGGCCGATGCCAGCGCCAAGGTCGACCGGGCGCGCGTCGCGCGGACCGCCGCCGAGATCGAGAGCGCCGAGGCGCGGCTTCGCGTCGCGGAGGTCGATCTGGAAAAGACCTTCATCCGCGCGCCGTTCGCCGGTGCCGTGCTCCGGAAGGAAGCGGAAGTGGGGGAGATCGTGAGCCCTCTTCCGTCGAGCGGCGGGCTGACGCGCGGCGCCATTGTGACGATGGCGAATCTCGCGACGCTGGAAGTCGAGGCCGACGTGAACGAAGGGTACGTGTCGCGCGCGAGGGAGGGCATGCGGGCGGAGATCACGCTCGATGCCTATCCGGGCGATCGCTTTCCGGGCCACGTTCGGCAGATCGTTCCGACGGCCGACCGCCAGAAGGCCACCGTGCTCGTGAAGGTCGCGTTCGATTCGCTCGACGCGCGCGTCCTTCCCGAGATGGGCTCGCGCGTCTCGTTTCTGGCGGATCCCGTCCCGGCCGCCTCGGCCGCGGGCGATTCGGGCGCAGCGCTCTCCGCCGTGGTCGCCATTCCGCGCACAGCCGTACGAAATGTTGAAGGCCGCTCGGTCGTCTTCGTGGTCTCGCAGGGACGTGCTTCGGCGCGGGGAGTTTCTCCACGGCCGCTCGATGCCGACCGCGTGGCCATTTCCGGCGGTCTGGCTCCTGGCGAAGAGGTTGTCGTGGAGGCTTCCGCCACTCTCAAAGACAAGGCCCGCGTGCGGGTCCGTGAAACCCGAGGAGAATCGAAATGACCCCGACCGAATCGGCCGTGCCGTCGGAATCGTTGATCCGCCTGCGCGACGTCTACAAGATCTACCACCGCGAAAAGATCGAGATCCCGGTCCTCACCGGTCTCAGCATGGAGGTGAAGGCGGGCGAGTTCCTCGCGCTCATGGGGCCCAGCGGTTCGGGGAAATCGACGCTCCTCAATCTCATCGCTGGGATCGACACGCCATCGCGCGGAGAGGTCTGGGTGGCCGGCGCGTCGCTCGGCGCCCTGAAGCCCGACAAGCTCGCCGCCTGGCGGGCGCGGAACGTCGGGTTCATCTTCCAGCTCTACAATCTGATCCCGGTCCTCACGGCGTACCAGAACGTGGAGCTGCCGCTCCTGCTCACGCGGTTGAACGGCACGGAGCGGAAGAAGCGCGTCCATCTGGCGCTCGAACTCGTGGGGCTCCAAGATCGCGATCACCACTTCCCGCACCAGCTCTCGGGCGGCCAGGAGCAGCGCGTCGCCATCGCGCGTGCCATCGTCGGCGATCCGACGCTTCTGGTGGCCGACGAGCCGACCGGAGACCTGGACGCCAAGAATGCCGAGGAGATCCTGACGCTTCTCCAGCGCCTGAATCAGGAGATGGGGAAGACGATCGTCATGGTGACGCACGATCCCCACGCGGCGGAGCGCGCCCACGCGACGCTTCACCTCGAGAAGGGGGTCCTGATCGAGCAGGAAGGGGCGGCCCGGTGAAATACCTCGGCTACATCACCGCGCACCTCTGGCGGCACAAGCGGCGGACCTTCCTCACGGTCTCGTCCATCGCCATCGCGCTCTTCCTCTTCTGCACGCTCCGGACCGTCATGACCTCGTTCGACGCGGCCCTTCGCGCCTCGGCCGACACGCGGCTCGTCGTGCGGCACGCCGCCTCGCTCGTCTTCCCGCTCCCGCTCTCCTATCGTGACCGCCTGTCGCAGATTGAGGGAATCACCGGCGTTTCCTTCGGCAACTGGTTCGGCGGGATCTACAAGGACCCCAAGAACAACTTCGCGCAGTTCGCCGTCGAGGTGCCTACCTTCGTGAAGCTCTTCCCCGAGGTCGAGATGCCTGCGGATCAGGTCTCGGCATGGCTGGCGGAGCGGACCTCCTGCGTCGTGGGGGAGACGATCGCGGCCAAGTACGGCTGGAAGCTGGGCGACGTGATCCCGATCCAGGGGACGATCTATCCCGGCGACTACCGCTTCACGGTGCGCGGGATCTACAAGGGGAAGACGGCCGACGTCGACGAGAACACACTCTTCTTTCACTGGGATTACTTGAACGAAGCGATGCCGGCGGTCCGTAAAGGCATGGTCGGGATCTACTGGCTGGAGATTCCGAACGGCGACATGGCGGCCGACGTGAGCAGCCGCGTCGACGCCCTCTACGCCAACAGTTCACAGCCGACCAAGACCGAGACCGAAAAGGCATTCCAAGCCTCCTTCATCTCCATGATGGGGAACGTGAGCCTGCTGATGACGATCCTCGGCTCCGCCATTCTCTTCGCCATTCTCCTCGTCACGATCAACACGATGATGATGGCGGCACGGGAGCGGAACACCGAGATCGCGGTCTTGAAGACGCTTGGCTTCAGCGACGGCCTGGTGCTGCGGCTGGTGGGGGCGGAGGCGATTCTCGTCTCGCTGGTCGGGGGGATTGTCGGCTGCGTCGCGGCATGGCTCATCTTCCAGCGCGCCGACTTCACCGCGGGAGGGATGTTCCCGAACTTCACCGTGATGCCGCAGACCGTCGGGCTCGGCATCGTCATCGCGATCGCGATGGGGCTCGTGAGCGGCCTCGTTCCGGCGCTTCAGGCGGGGCGCCTTCGCATCGCGACCGCGCTCCGGAAGGTGGCCTGACATGGCCGGAATTCCGCTCGTCTACAGCCTCCGCAATCTGGCCGTGCGGCGCACCAGCACCACGCTGACCGCGCTCGGGATCGGCGCCGTCGCCTGGGTCTTCATCTTCACGCTCGCCCTCGCGGGCGGGTTCGAGGCCGCGCTTCGGACCACCGGGTCGCCGAAGAACGCCATCATCGTCCGGAGCGGCGCCGCCTCGGAGTTGATGAGCATCGTCTCCCGGGAAGGAGCGAGTTCGATCATGGCGCAGCCCGAAATCGCGCGCGCCGCCGACGGATCGCCCTTCGCGGCCTCCGAGCTGGTCGTCATCTGGAACCTGGAGCGGAATTCGGGATCGACCACGAACGTGATCGTGCGCGGCGTCTCTCCCCATTCGCTGGCGCTCCGGGAAAACTCGAAGCTCCATGCGGGACGGATGTTCCGTCCAGGACTGAACGAGATCGTGGTCGGGAAGCTCGTTTCCGAGCGATTCAAGAACTGCGCCCTGGACGACAAGATGAAGTTGGCGGGGCGCGAGTGGACGGTGGTCGGAATCCTGGACGCCGCGGGGAGCGCCTACGACTCCGAGGTATGGGGCGACGTGGAACTCTTCATGCCGGTCTTCGATCGCCCCGTCTTCCAGAACGTGACGCTTCGGCTGGACGATCCGAGCCACCTCGAAGCGCTGAAGAAGCGGCTGGAGGCCGATCCTCGCTACTCGCTTCAAGTAAAGCGCGAGGACGAGTTCTACGCCGCCCAGTCGGGGATGATGGCTGCCTTCCTTCGAGGGCTCGGACTCTTCGTCACGATCATCATGGCCCTGGGCGCTGTCTTCGGCGCGCTGAATACGATGTACGCCTCCGTCTCCTCGCGGACGAAGGAGATCGGGACGCTACTCGCGCTCGGCTTCTCGCGCGGCGCGGTCATGACGTCGGTGCTGGTCGAGTCGGTGGCGCTCTGTCTGGTGGGCGGTGTGGTGGGATGTCTGCTGGCGCTACCGGTCCGTTCCTTCACGACCGGCACGATGAGTTTCGCCACCTTCAGCGAGCTAGCGTTCCGATTCGACGTGACCCCAATGATGATGGTCTCCGGCCTAGTCTTCGCCGCGCTGATGGGCCTGGTCGGCGGCTTCTTCCCGGCGCGGAGGGCGGCCATGATGCCGATCACCGAGGCGGTGCGGCAGGCGTAGCGGGGGAGCGGGGAGCAGGCGCCGGTAGAAGTCTCTGGTCGCTGGCGGCGCCCGTGCTGCGCACGGGCTTGCAGGCTCCCGCCGACTTCTTCCGGCTCCTGCTCC
>JANNMC010000261.1:0-2422 GCA_031397435.1 Candidatus Eiseniibacteriota bacterium | reverse complement strand
CCCGTTCGCGTCGGTGAAGTCCCACGGGATGGGCGGCTGGCGGAAGAAGCCCGGCAGCGTCGCCGGTTCGGCGGCGTTCAGGAGGACCTTCACGAGCGCGGCGCGGCTGTCGAAGACGGCGATCAGGACGCTCGCGTCGTTCGGCAAGGAGAAGGAGATATTGTAGGTCTGCTGGCTTGCTCCCGGCAGGAGCCCGTTGGCCGCGCAGATCTGGATGGCGTCGCTGATTCCAGAAAACTTGTCGCAGGCCGCCCACGAGGTGAGGGTCGTTCCGGGAAAGAACGGCTGGCGCCCATGGATCGCGTCTGAATTGCAGCCGACGAGCGCGAGGCACGCCAACAGGAGTACGCGTTTCAGTGGAGTCTTGCTCCGGACCGGTCAGAAGGAGTTGGGGTGGGGAGGATAATAACGAGGAAGTTCCCCGCGCATCCACGTGTTTCGCAACTCAAAACCCCGCAAGATAAACCGGCTTGTGGGACTAGGCCTTGGTCGCGGATTGGGCACGAGGCGGCAGGGAACTCCGCTCGACTGTTAAAATTATTCCCACTCGCCTTTCATGTCAACGAAAATGTACGACCGACGCCAATCGGCATCACTATTATTGAATTGAGCGGCGGCGCCCCCGGAGGGCCCCGGCGAGCCCACTTGGTGGTTGCCGTAAGTGCCGATCCGATGCTAGCCTACTGCGTTTATGTCGCCCATGTTCCAAGACGCGCCCCGGGGAGTCCGACACCTTGTTTGAGAGCCTAACCGAGCGCCTCCACGGCGTTTTTCAGAAACTGGTGGGCCGAGGTCGGCTCTCCGAACAGGATGTGAAGGACGCGCTGCGCGAGATCCGCCGCGTCCTGCTTGAAGCGGACGTGAATCTCGACGTCGCGCGCGACTTCTTGAAGGCGGTTGAGGCGCGCGCCGTCGGCGCAGAGATCTTGCAGAGCGTCGAGCCCGGGCATCTCGTGGTGAAGATCGTGCACGAGGAGCTGGTGAAGCTCCTTGGCGGTCCGGCGCAGGCTGGTACTCAGTTTCCGTCGAACCGCGCGGCCGTGCTTCTCCTGGCGGGGCTACAGGGCTCCGGAAAGACAACCACGGCGGCGAAGCTGGCGAAGCACTGGGCGGGACGCGGCAAGCGCGTGCTCCTGGCGGCGCTCGACCTGCAGCGCCCGGCGGCCATCGACCAGCTGGAGATTCTGGCGCGCTCCGTCGGCGTGCCGATTCACCTGGATCGGGAGGCGAAGGACCCGGTCGCGCTGGCCAAGGCCGCGCGGTCGAGAGCGGACAAGGAGGGTTTCGACCTCCTGATCGCCGACACGGCGGGGCGTCTTCACGTCGACGATGGCCTGATGGACGAGGTGGTGCGCGTCCACAAGGTGCTCGAGCCGACGGAGACGTACCTTGTGCTCGACGGCATGACGGGCCAGGACGCGGTGCAGATCGCGCAGGCCTTCACGGGCCGGCTTCCGGTGAGCGGGTTCGTCCTGACCAAGATGGACGGCGACGCGCGCGGAGGCGCGGCGCTTTCACTGAGAGCCGTGACCGGCGCGCCGATTCGCTTCATGGGCGTCGGCGAAAAGGTGGAGGGGCTGGAGCCGTTTCACGCGGACCGCCTCGCCTCTCGAATTCTAGGCATGGGGGACATCCTCACGCTGGTGGAGCGGGCGCAGGAACGGCTCGACTTCACGAAGGCCGTCGATCTCGAGAAGAAGTTACGGAAGGACCGTTTCACGCTGGTCGACTTCCTCCAGCAGCTCCAGGAGATGAAGAAATTGGGGCCGCTCGAGGAAATCGTGAAAATGCTTCCCGGTGTCCGGCTGCCGGCGGACGCGAAGTTGGACGACCGGGAGTTGAAGCGCACGGAGGCGATCATCCTGTCGATGACGCGCCTCGAGCGAGAACGTCCGCAGATCATCGATGGGAGCCGCCGCCGTCGCATCGCGAAGGGGAGTGGCACCACGGTGCAGGACGTGAACCGCCTGCTGCGGCAGTTCGAGCAGGCCCAACAAATGATGAAGCGCCTTGGCGGGAGGCGCGGGAAATTCCCGATGGGAATCCGCTAGTCCGCGCCGGGCATCGTCGCCCCCACAACGGAGGAAGAGAGGAATGGCTGTCGTCATTCGATTCAAGAGAACAGGCTCCAAAGGCCGACCGTTTTATCGTATCGTCGTTGCCGATTCGCGCTACCCGCGCGACGGACGCTTCATCCAGCAGCTCGGCTACTACGATCCGCTGACCAATCCGGCCACATTCAAGGTCGACGAAGAGTCGTTCGCGAAGTGGCGGCGGAATGGCGCCACGCCGTCCGAGTCGGTTTCGGTGCTGATGGCGAAGCACGCGCCGGCCGCGCTGCGCCCCGCACCGCTCCCGAAGGCGGAGCCCAAGGCGAAGAAGCCGGCCAAGAAGAAGGCCGCGGCGAAGAAGCCGGCAGCCA
>JANNMC010000233.1:0-8158 GCA_031397435.1 Candidatus Eiseniibacteriota bacterium | reverse complement strand
CGGACTCGTAGATGATGTCGCCGGTCAGGATCGCCAGGATCGCCAGGTCGGGCGCCATGGCTTCGATCCGACTGGCCAGGGCGATCTGCTCTGGCGTCGCTCTTCCCAGATCTCCGAACGCGGCGAAGAAGACTGGCGCCGGCCCGGAGGGAGCCGTGATGAAGTAGTCATCCCCCACCGTCAGCGTGTCGGTTCCGGCGACGACTTTGTAGAAGTAGAGTGTTTCCTCATTGAGGCCCGTGATGGTGACCGAGTGGTCCACCGTCACGGTGGGGGCTGAGGCGGTCAGGCTATAGGAGAGGTCCTCGCTGTAGAGTACCGATGAATTGGTGGCGGCATCGGTCTGCCACGCGATGAGGACTGAAGTCGGCGTGAGTTTGTTGATGTAGGGGTATCGGGTGAGCGTGGCGGCTGAAGCGGTGGCGGGCGCGATGGCGATCGACGCCGCAATCCCGGCGAGAACGAAACCCGCGATGGCGGCGAGTACGGCGCGGCGGCCCAAGGCGGTGTTGCGGGAATGTAGCGTGTGAGCGGGACGCTGGATCATGGGGCGATCTCCTCCCGGTGGCGTGGCCTTCCGTGACCAGGCGCGTCTGACGCCCAGCGTGCCGAATGGGGGCACTCTGCCTGACCGGGGGCGGCGCGCGCAAGGGGAGATGGATTCCGAAAGGCGGCGGCAAACTGAAACGGGACCGGAAATGAATCCGGTCCCGTCGAGTTTTGGTGGAGGCGGAGGGAATTGAACCCTCGTCCGAAAGCCGATCCGACAGAAGCACTACGCGCGTAGTCTAGCATCCTGATTTCGCGATTCTGGACGCTGCCAGACTAGGTCACCGAACCGCTAGCCCGATGTTTTCTCGTCCCCCCGACTCAGGCGAATCGTAGGGACCAGCCCACCTTTATGACGCCTGATTCGGCCTCGGCAGGCTCAGACCGGTCAAGCGCAAGCAGCCTAGTTAGGCTGCGAGAGCCAATTCAGAATTGGCTTCTGACTTTTGCCCATTGTTTTACGAGCCACGGGCACCTCGGCGCGCGCTTCTGAGTTCACGACTCCGTCGAATCCGTTCGCCCCCAATTGGTTGAATGTTCTGGCGGGATTCCACAGATCCCGTTCCGGCTTGAGTCTACCACCACGCTTTGGATGCGTGGGACCGAACGTCGATCTCGCTTCTGGAGGTCTATAATCGCCCCCTACCCGAGTTGGCCCCCCTTGCGAGGAAAGACCTCCGATGCGCGTTCATCTCGTCGACGGAACGTACGAACTATTTCGGCACTTCTTCGCGGTTCCAAAGTCCAAGGACGCTGCCGGCAAGGAGTGCGGCGCCCTGGTGGGCGTCGTCCAATCACTGATCGGCATGCTCGGGGCCGGGGCGACCCACATCGGCGTCGCGACCGATCACGTGATCGAGTCGTTTCGAAACGACAACTACGCGGGCGACAAGACCGGCGAGGGGATTGACCCGCTGCTCTGGGAACAGTTCGACCCCTTGGAGGCTGCCGTCGAAGCGCTCGGGATCGTGATCTGGCCGATGGTCGAGGTGGAAGCCGACGACGCGTTGGCCGCCGTCGCCACCACAGCCGCTGCCGATCGTCGCGTCGAGCAGGTGCTCCTTTGCTCCCCGGACAAGGATCTGGCGCAGTGCGTGAGCGGCGACCGGGTTGTGATGCTCGATCGGCGCACCGGCGCGGTGTCGAACGCCGATGGAGTTCTGAAAAAGTTTGGAGTGCTGCCTTCGTCCATTCCCGACTTCCTCGCCCTCGTCGGGGACAGCGCCGATGGATATCCCGGCCTTCCGGGCTGGGGGGCGAAGTCCGCGGCCACCGTGCTGGCCCGGTATGAGCACCTTGAGAAGATCCCGAATGCGGTCGACGACTGGGACGTCACCCTTCGAGGGGCGGAGAAACTCGGCACGATCCTCCGCGAAAAGTGGGACGACGCCCTCCTGTTTCGAAACCTGGCGACGCTCCGCACCGACCAGCCCAAGGTGACCGTCGACGAACTCGCCTACCACGGGCCGAAGCCCGGATTCGAACGCCTCGCGGAGAATTGGCGTCGCCCGAAGCTATTCACTCGGGCCAAGGCCGTCGCCGCGGCGAAGTGAGAACCCGGCTGGCGACGGAAGCCGTCGTGAGACTGCCGGTGGGATTGGAAGCGAAATGTCACCTCCGCGCGCCGTTCCCATGACTTCTGCCGCTGCCGAGAAACTGGAGTGCCGCGCGGAAGCGGTCCTCGAGGGCGGCGCTTCGAATTGATCTCGTATGCTCCGCCGCGCGACGGGCTTCGTCAGCCCGGAATCCGAGGCGGCGAAGCCCGGCGAGAAGGTCCTGTCGGTCGTCGCGTCCCACGCGGGTGGCCCCCTCGTGCGCCTTGTTCGCTGCGAGTCGCGCCGATTCCCGCTTGTTCCGCATGAACGAGGCCCCGAATGCGCGCTCTGCTTCGAGCTGATTGTGCGTCCGACAGCGTAGACGCACTCGATCCACAGTCGAGCCTCCGCCGCGCGCCACGGGGTCGACATGATCGAACTCGAGGAAACGCCGACTCTTGCACCTCACGCCGGTATCGCTCGCGAAGGTGCACTGGCCACCATCACGCTCCCATACCGCGCGCCGAACTCGTGCGGATATGTGCCGCCCAGGGCGTGATACCGCTACCCGCTTCGCCCCGCCCCCCACCTCTCTTTCCTCGAGCGCGGCGATCAGTGCGTCCAGCGCTCGGTCAATCACCTGGGCGACATCGCCGGAGGGAACCGAATGACTTAGAAGCTCCTGAGCGCGACGGAGTTTGTCCCGCGTGCCGGCTTCAACAACCACCTGTATGAGGAAGTGCCCAGAAGTTGACGTCGGTTCCTCTCGTACTTGAACTTGCCCCGGGGCAAGTTCATCGCTTTTCGCGCCGTCGAGTGCGGCGTCGACCCACCCAACTTGCCCCGGGGCAAGTTGCGCAACCCCGGAAGCCGCGAGCCGATGGATCATCGACCCGACACAAGGCGGCGGAAAACGCCTCGCCAGCATCTCCTCGATTTCCGATTTCCGCCTCCCAGCCGACTCGGCGAGAAGCTCCTCGGCGTTCTCCTGAGTGAGGCATGGCGCGAGGAGGCACGCACCGGAGAGATGAAGTCTCCCATTCGTGATGGCGTCCAGGATCGCCGGGAATTGCCGTGCCGCCCTCGCAGCTTGGATTCGCTTGTAGGCCGCGTCCTCCGATAGCCCCAGCCCCTCGACGCAATAGGCGTGCATCGACGCATAGCCGGCGGGAGCGTAGAGTTTTCGAGAATCGACCTCGGCAATGTGAGCGAGAAGGGATGCGGTCGTGTGACGATCCTGGACAACAAGCGCGATCAGGTTGCGAAGCAGGACGTTGTCGCTGAGGTGCGCAAGAACATACGGATGCATGGCGGTGCTTTCCTACGGGGCGGTTGCCTGCGCGGGGGCGGGAGGCGCTTTGTTTATATCATGTGTTTTCGAACCCGCTGGGCGAAGCGCGAGAGCTGCCAAAACGTGCTCCACCTCTCATTCTTGCCTGCGGAGAGCAATCGGGGCTGCTGAGAGATCGGAGGCGGTTTGGCGAAGCATTCCGCACAGCATGCCCGCGCGCGGAGCGTGTGTTCTCAAAATGCAGTCAAGAAAAACCTTGGATTTGATCGCGAGACAGAAGTACGCCGGCGGAAGTATGCGGGAAGTTGTCGGGGAGTCTTGCGGAGTGGTCCTGGTTTCGTTGCTCCCTTTGGAAACGGGGCTAACGGTTCCGCCCGGTGCGCGGCCGGACTCCGCATCCCCAGCGCCAATTGCGGCGTCCCGGGTGGCTGTTGGGTCGGCGTTGGGAATCAAGGCGCCGTGGTCGGTGAAGTAGGCGCTGCCCCTTGACAACAACAGTAGTTAACTGTATAATAGCGAGCAACATACCTCTTAACAAAACTCAAGCCGAGAGGGTGACGCGCAATGGCCGAGAAGAATGACAATCGAGAGACATGGATGACACCAAGCGATCGTTCTTGGCGCGCATTCTTCCGGGTGTTCGGTATTGCGTGCGCTGTGGCAACTTCGTGCCTGTGTACGACCACGGCCCTTGCCCTACCGATCCTCTTTCAGGGAGCCGTCGGTGACCGTGCCGCTTGGTTCGCAAGCGTTGGGGCGAACGTCCTCTACACGGAGGACTTTCAGGTCGTGCCGGACTCGTGGCAGGTAGCAAACAACACGACCTTTGGTCGGAACGGCATCACCTATAACAGGATCACTGGTTCTCTGGTCGTAACCGGGGGCCAGGACTATGGGAACTTTGGGGCTGGTGTCTCCTACAATGGTGGCCCCGCGGGTCACGTGCCGATCGGCGTCGGAGTCCTCACGGAAGGCGGCGAAGAGCATTTCGAGATCCTCTTCGACACGCCTGCCAGGGTTGTCGCGATGGACGTGCTCCTCAATGGTCGCACGGACACTCGAGTGAATCCGGCAGTCATTCCCTACGTCAAATTCTTCAATGGCTCGATGCTGCTCGGAACGGCGACGTGGTCGGCCGAAAATGATGTGCGGTTCCTGGGTTTCATGGGCGACCTCGCTGTAACACGGATCGAATTTTTCACGTACGCGGGATCCCAGACAAATACGGGCATCGATAATTTAGCGATGGGTGCGCTGGATGCCTCAGTGCCTGAGCCCAGCACGCTCGCGCTGCTCGCCCTCGGCCTCGCGGGGCTTGGTCTGTCCCGACGCCGCCAAGTCTGAGTGACGCGCTTTTTGTCGGCGGCTTGGTCTTGATGACCAGTGCATGATTTCCGTGGGCACGTGAGGCTGGGTTCTGCGGCCAAGCGACAACTGGACAGATCAAGGTAGTCACGTCTGCGGCAGAGTGTCGCCACCGTAGGGTGTCGCCACCGTAGGGTGTCGGCGCTGTGGTCTCACACGCGCATCCAACCCTAGCCACCCCAGCTCCTACTCTCCTCCCCGCGCGGTGTAGCCCAACAACCAGGCACCAATCGAGCCTCAAACCCGAACGAAATCGCATTTTGGAAACCTGGCCCTAGCCACCCGCCGGGGTTGCCGGCACCCGTGTTTCGGCGGTAGGAAGGACCCGTGTCCCCCGCAAGTCCCTCGCCGAGCGAGATCGCCCTGGCCACGGTTCTAGTGAACTCCCGACGACCGCTGAGGATTCGGTCGGGTTGAACCGGAGTAACATGCCAACCTCACGATTCTGGCAGGAATCACTTCGCTCTGAGGTCAGGAAGCGCGCCGATTTCGATAGTGGCTCCCTCAGTCGGCGCGGTACCCGTCTCTCCGAGTTGCCTGAGAACTTGGCTCGATCGTTTATCGCATTCCATCACCAGTCGGTTGATCTCATGCCCTCCAGTATCCGTAGAGGCATAGATCAGTTCGAAGCCCTCGGGCAGATACGTATCACCCTCCAACGGGAGATCTTTGCGTTGGAACCGGGCGTGGTTGTTCAGATCGTGGTCCGTCACGATGGCGACTCTCTGACCGACCTTATACACCGGGCTCGCAGTAATCAACCTCACCAACACAGCCCACGTATGGCGCTCTTCAAGGCCAGGTTCGCAATTCTTGAAGGGTGTGATGAACCACCGTGGAAAGTCGACAGTAACCTGCCTTTCAGAAGTGAAATGGGCGAAGCACTCGAGGATGCATCCTACTGATACTCGATTCTCGCCGATCTGTCGCGTATTGGTGTCGATGGCGTAGAAGGCACCACACTCAGTCAGGTACGCCGCTGGATCCACTGCGAAGCTATTCAAGACGCGGTTCACCACCTTGGTCTTGCCGCTTGCCCTGGAGTATTCTGTCTGCGAGAAGAAGGCCTGTGGCTTGACCCATTCGCCAGTGTAGAGGCGGACCCCTTGAACCTGCCCGTTTCCAATCTCGACGGAATCGAACCTCTCCTCGTGGCCGAGGTAGGCGTACCGAGTCTTAGGCCTCTGGTCAGTCTCCATGTGGCACCTCTTGTATTTTCTTCCACTTCCGCAATGGCAGGGGATATTCCTTCCAGGTGGGCCCAGGTCTGAATGCGCCATCTTGGTCCCCCAAATGGAAACGCCCTCCGGTCGGAGGGCGCGTCGATCGGTTGTTGATCCCGCGATCTTCTACGCCTTGGAGACCTCTTCTAGCAATCCGTCAATCTCACGCACCGATGCAAGAGCTTCCTCCCTCGTCACGTGAGGCTTAATGGCCGTGAGAGTCTTCGCTCTTCTTTCCTCTTTCGCTTCCGGATGGTGGCGTGTAACCCAGAGCGCCGTAGCCAATCGCTCCAGCTCGAGAACGTTCCGCTTCCCGACCTTCTCCGCCACCCAGTCAACCTTCGATCCGTACCGACTCATTGTTAAAACAAGCTGCTTCTCGAAAGATGCACCCACTGCCGTGACAAAGATCCTCGGCCCATACGGTGGAGTCTGATTTTGGCTCTCGATAAGTTCGTCGGCCTGCATGGAAGCCAGCAGATCCCTGAGCTGAAACGAGAATGGCCCGTGCTTGTAGAGAATGAATTCGAAGTCGAAGGGCACTCCTGCGAGCTCCCTCAACAGATATGCAGCTTTCTGGAGATGAGTCTCGCCGCTCCACGAGTCCTTCTCGTTGAGTCTTCTTGTAAGCCCGACCAGAATCGCTTCCTGCGCAGCTTTCTTCACTGTCAGCCCCCTTCTTACTCGACTGGAACTAGGGAAGCTTCCGAGATAATTCGAGCACGCTCCGTATTGATCCACGCCTTAGCCTCCTCTCGAATCTCGCGATCTACAAACACGTACTCATCCTTTGGTCCGGGTATTTTTCCCAAGACCTGCGATTCAGAGAGGCAAGGTACGGATTCTCCGTGACGATTACGAACGGGGAAACTTGGGCTATTTGGTGGAGGCGGGCTCGCTCCATAGCGCACACGCTCCTGACCGAAGTGTCCACTAGTCGCGGTCGCGATTGCTTCGATCGCGCCCCGCGGATCTTCGAGCCTGCGCGAATCAGCCACCCGAAAGTGATCTCGCGTCATTATCCTCCGGGCGGGGTCGTGTCCTCGCGAATCTGGCCGCCGAGCGGCATCCGCAATCGCGACCAACACATCGTTGTCGCACATCCGTAGGTGCTCCCCCACACCAGTCTGGAACGGACCCTGGAGCCAATCTCGGACGAAGTCCCTCAAGTGGATATCGTATATCAGCCGAGTGGGGTGAAAGTACACCTGTGCGTACATGAAGTACCTGGCAAGGACGAGAGCCTCGGCCGATTCAAGACCCCCTCGCTCGCAGCCTAGTGCAGGTGCAGCCACTTCGGCACCTGGTTCCGGCGGTGGTTGCGGGATAATCCGCAAGGTGTCGATCAAGCGATGGTGATCGAACTTTCCGTATGCTACACCCGTGTGTAGAGAGTCGCGAAGAAGGTAATCCATCCTATCAGCCCCGAAGGCATCCCCGACCACGATTTCCGCGAGAATGGCTTCCCAAGTAGTGAAGCGGAGGCTCAGTCCATGCTTCGAAATCTTCTTGGGGCCGAGCGCGAGCTTTCCGATGTGAATTGGGGAAGGAGGTGGCTCCATCATCCCCCACACCTTGGCTAGAGCGTCCGAATGAATGATGTCCCATGATATCTTCTCATGGTCCCAACCAGTCGGGAGTAGCTCTCCCTCTGCCGCGTGCGAGAAGGGGATGTGGCCCATGTCATGGCAGAGGGCAGCCATACGCACCACCGACCGCCAGTACGCCAGCCTGCTCGATCCTGGCTTCGGAACGATATCGCGAACTTCGTCGGTTAGATTCTCCTGACTTGTGACCACGTCGTAAATTCGGCCCGCAAGCTCCATGACGCCAAGCGAGTGCTCAAAGCGCTTGTGGGAAGCCCCTGGATACACGAGATACGACATTGCGAGCTGGTGAATGTGGCGAAGGCGCTGAAAAGGTGCGGAGTCGACCACAGCCTTCTCGTCATCATCGAACTGGATGAAGGTGTGGACGGGGTCACGGATCTTGTAGGACAACCAGTAACCTCCTACTCGATGTGCTGAGGCCGCCCCGACCGAGAAGTCAGACTTGAGTCAGTCCCTGCCCTGTAAAATGGTGCGCCGCGAAGGAATCGAACCTTCAACCTACTGATTAAGAGTCAGTTGCTCTGCCAATTGAGCTAGCGGCGCATCGAGGCATTGGATAGGCGGTTGAAATTAGGGCAGCAGGTG
>JANNMC010000211.1:0-2882 GCA_031397435.1 Candidatus Eiseniibacteriota bacterium | reverse complement strand
CTTCTACGGCCCCAAGATCGACATCAAGATCGGCGACGCGCTGGGCCGAGAGTGGCAGTGCTCGACCATCCAGTTCGACTTCAATCTTCCGCGCCGCTTCGACGCCACGTACGTCGGCTCGGACGGCCAGGATCACCCCGTTTACATGATCCACCGGGCCCTCCTCGGCTCGCTGGAGCGCTTCTTCGCGACCCTGATCGAGCACTATGGCGGCGACTTCCCGGTCTGGCTGGCCCCGGTCCAGGTGCAGCTCATCACCATCGCCGACGCCCAGATTCCGTACGCGCAGGAGATCAAGCAGCTCCTCCTCGAGAAGGGGGTTCGGGTCGAAGCCGACGTCCGCGAGGAGAAGATGGGGGCCAAGATCCGGGACGCCGAGATGCTCAAGATCCCCTACATGCTGATCCTGGGCCGGAAGGAACTCGAGGATAGGGCGGTGGCCGTCCGGAGCCGCAAGAAGGGGAACGAGGGAGCCATCCCGCTGGATGGGTTCGTGGAAAAAATAGTTGCGGAAATCGCGGCACGACAGTAAGATCCGCCCCGTCTAGATCCAAGCAGGAGCCGTAGGCTTCTCACCCCGAGACGCAACGTTACCGGGGTTAAAAACGGGGGCCGCCGTCCTTGGGGATGGCTGGCCGCAACCCGACCGGACGCCAACGCGTCCTGGACGTCGGGATTGCATCTTCCGGAAGCCGACTCCTCCTGCCTCGATCACCGTCCCCGTCTCAAAGAGGAGGGTTTTCCTATCGCCTCAAAGCAGCAGGAAGTCCGCGTCAATGACCGTATCCGCATTCCGACCGTCCGCGTCATCGGTCCCGACGGAGAGCAGATAGGGATTCTCGGGATCCGGGAAGCCCTGGCCTACGCTCAGGAACGCAGCCTCGATCTGGTCGAGGTCTCACCCACGGCGAAGCCGCCGGTCTGCCGGGTGATGGACTACGGCAAGTTCAAGTACGAGACGAACAAGAAGCAGCAGAAGGCCAAGAAGAAGCAGCACGCGAGCCAGTTGAAGGAAGTAAAGCTGCGCCCGAAGATCGAAGAGCACGACTACAAGTTCAAGGTGAATCACGCCCGGGAATTCCTGGGGCATCACGATAAGGTCAAGTTCACCGTCACCTTCCGTGGCCGTGAGATGGCGCACACGGACGCGGGAAGGCGGCTCCTCGACAAGGCCATCAAGGATCTCGAGGATATCGGTCAGGTTGAAATTCCGGCCCGCATGGAAGGGCGAAACATGGTCCTCCTGATGGTGCCGCGCGCCACTCCCGTGAAACCCAAAACGGCGGCGCCGGCCGCGCCCGCACCTACGAAGGTGTCGGGTAGCGCGCCGAAAACGTCCGCGCCCTAGGAGCAGCGATGCCGAAGATGAAAACCAGCCGGGCCACGGCCAAGCGCCTCAAGCGCACCGGGACCGGTAAGCTCAAGCGCGGCCGCTCCGGCGGGCGCCACCACCTGGGATTGCAGGGTGGAAAGAGCCGCAAGCGCAAGCGCCGGCTGAAGAGCTCGGCGCTGGTGAAGCACACCGAGCGCTATCACATGCAGAAACTCTTGCCGTACGGCGCGTGATCCGTCCCGGATCGCCCCGACATTGAGGGACTAGAACATGCCACGTACAAAAACCGTCGTTCCGGGACGCAAGCGCCGCCGGAAGGTCATGATCGCGGTGAAGGGAAACCGCGGCGGAAGGCGCAAGCTCTACCAGACCGCCAAAGAAACCCTGATGCGCGCGATGCAGTTCGCCTACGCGGACCGTCGCAAGAAGAAGCGTGATTTCCGGAGTCTCTGGATCGTTCGTATCAACGCGGCCGCTCGCGTGAATGGACTTTCGTACAGCAAGTTCATTCAAGGCCTCAAGGCTGCCAACGTCGAGATCGATCGCAAGATCCTCGCTGACCTCGCCATCCGGGACGCCGCGGCGTTCGCGCGACTGGCCGAAGTCGCCAAGCAGACGCAAGCCGCGTAAGCGCCCCACGGCCCCGTGATCGAGCGGATCGACGCGCTCCGAGCCGAGGGCGAGCGGGGTTTTGCTGAAGCCGGGAACGCCGCGGACCTGGAAATGGTCCGCGTGCGCTTCTTGGGCCGGAAGAGCGACCTCACCGCCCTCCTCCGCGGATTGAAAGACCTGCCGCCCGCCGAGCGCACCGCCGTCGGCGCGCGCGCCAACGAGGCGCGCCTGGCGCTGGAGGCGGCGCTCGCCGAGGCGGAGACCCGCCTGGGTGGAGCCGCCGCGACGGGACCGCTCCGCGACGTCACGCTCCCCGGCCGCCGTCCCCGCGTCGGGCACCGCCACCTGATCTCCTCGGTGCTGGAAGAGATCGAGACGATCTTCCACGGTCTCGGCTTCTCCGTTGCCGAGGGACCCGACGTGGAGAGCGACTGGCACGCCTTCACCGCGCTCAACATTCCGCCGGGCCATCCGGCGCGGGCGACGACCGACACTTTCTACCTGTCGCCCGACGCCTGCATGCGGCCCCAAACCTCCTCTGTCCAGATCCGGGTCATGGAAGCGCAGAAGCCGCCTGTCCGGATCATCTGTCCCGGTCGCGTCTATCGGAACGAGGCGGTCGACGCCACGCACCATTTCGAGTTCCACCAGGTCGAGGGGCTCTACGTGGACGAAGACGTGAGCCTGGCCGATCTGAAGGGCATTCTCGATCGATTCCTGAAGGAGTTCTTCGGTTCCGACACGGTGATCCGCTTCGCGCCCTCGTACTATCCGTTCGTCGAGCCCGGCGCCTCGGTCGAAGCCGAAGCGGCTCAATGCCGAGCTCAATCTGCGCGCGCCTCAGCTCATTCTTCTTGCCCGGCGACCGGCTGTAGATAGCCGCGAGCTGGAGCACGAGCGCCATCAGCGTGCGAATGATGTCCAAGCAGAGAAGGTC
>JANNMC010000183.1:0-1239 GCA_031397435.1 Candidatus Eiseniibacteriota bacterium | reverse complement strand
TGTGTGTGGAAGCGATCCGTGAGCCCGTTGCGACCGATGAACTCCTGCGTCACTTCGAGCACCGGCGGCAAATCCATGACGATCCCGCGCAAGTGCGGGTGGCGGAGCCCGATGGACTGCGAGAGCCCGCCGGGCCCACCGGCGACGTCGAGTACGCAGCGGTGCTTGGAGAAGTCGTAGAGTTCCGCGATCTCCTGGCCGATCGCGACGCTGTACGAGTTCATGTAGTCGCAGAAGCGCCGTAGCTGCACCGGATCCGCGTACAGCTCGACGAAGATCTCTTGGCTCGGAACGCCGAACGCTTGCACCCAGACCGGCCCGTTCTGCCGCAGCGCGTCGGGCAGGTACTCCCACATGCGTACGAACTTTTCGACCTTCGCGAGTCCGTTCATACGGAACGGAGAGTCTGAGGTCAGAAATCCGGCGAGCTCGGTGTTCGAGAACTCGTCGCCGTCGCGCGTGAGCAATCCCAACCGATGCAGCACGACGAGGAGCCGCCGGCAGCCCTCCGGATGGATACCCAGACGCTGCGCCAGCGCACTCGAGGTGGCGGGCTTCTCCGCGAGGGCATCGAAGACACCCATCTCACAGGCGGCAAAGAACGACTGGGATACGGCGAAGCCGAGGCCGAGTTGCCGAAGTTGACTTAGGGCCTGAACGGGGGGCGCGAGCACGAGATTCTCCGCGAGATGGCGCACATTATGCGGAGATTCATTCGAGAAGCGGTAAGTCGAAGTCGAGAAAGGCAGTATTTCGCGACATGTCGCTCCCCGCGAGGCGAGGCTTCAGCACACGGGAGCCACGCAATCGCTCAGTCGGACGCGACGTCGTTCGGGATCGAGGTTGCCGCTTGTGTCGAGGCTCCCTGATAAGAGGGCGAGTCCGTCGAGATCACGATCTCCTCCATCGAGAGATCGATCGAATCGGTGCCATCGCCGACGTAGAGGACGATCTTCCGGCCGGGGAAGTCCAGCGTAATCACTTTCACCGCGTACCCGGGAGTCTTGGTCTGGTCTGTGGAGATTCGAATCGGGACGCTATCGCCGACCTTGGTTGCTTCAACCGCGGCGAACAATGCGTGCCCGAACCGGCTAACCGGCTCGCCTTCATACGCTCCGAGGTCGCGGCTTGCCCACGTAAGCTTGCCTTCTCGGAACTCGACGACCGCCACCGTCATCTCGGCGTTCTCCTTCTGGGCGATCTGATAGACGCCTGGCCGGACCACGTTCACGCCGTACA
>JANNMC010000151.1:0-25086 GCA_031397435.1 Candidatus Eiseniibacteriota bacterium | reverse complement strand
ACATCTTCCACCACGTGGCCGACGAGGATTTCGACGGACGGGTCGACGCGATCGTCCTCTACGTACGCGATCCCCATCGGCACTGGGTGAGGGAATTCGCATCGATCCTGGCGCCGGGCGGCGCGGCGCCCGACAGTGCGTGGACCTTCCGCGATGCGATCGCGACGCCGACAGGGACGCTGCCGCGCGCGAACGGAGGCTTTGTCCGGCATCGGATCAAGGGATCCGACGTGCTGGTCACGGCGTCGAACTTCGCGGCATGGACCGAGATTCTGGGTCGCATCAATGCCGCGGCGGAAGCGATGAAGCCGCGGTTACCCGTCGCGCCTTGACGCCGCGGCCTTCGCGGCGTGAACATGGGGCCAATGGCCCCCACCGCTAAGTCACCATTCCCCATCCGCTGCGCCGGCATGGATGTCGGCTCGAACGCGTTCCGCCTGGTCATCGCCGAGTTCAAGACCCCGAATCACTACCGGGTGCTGGAGCGCGTCCGTGTCCCGGTGCGCCTGGGAGAGTCGGTATTCAAGGGGGGACGGATCGAGCCGGCCACCATGGAGGCCGCGCTGGACGCCTTTCGCACCTTCCGCCGCACGATGGAGTCGCACGGCGTCGTGGTTCACCGCGCGGTGGCCACCAGCGCCACGCGGGAGGCGCGGAATCGGGCGGCGTTCCTGGAGCGGATCCACCAGGAGACGGGGCTCGATCTCGAACTGATCCAGGGAACAGAGGAGGCGCGCCTGGTCGCGCTGGGAGTGCGGAGCCGGCTCTCCCTCGATCGCGGCCTCTCGCTCATTCTGGACGTCGGCGGCGGCTCCAGCGAGATCGCCCTGGTGGGGCAGGGCGAGATCCTCGTGGTCGAGTCGCACGATGTCGGCGGCGTGCGGCTCCTGGAACGGATCGGAAACGCGCCGCCGCAGAAGGCGCTCCGGATCATCCAAGACTCGCTGAAAACCACCCGCTTCCCGATCCTCGATTTCTTCAAGCGGCGCCGGCTGGAGCGATTCGTCGGCACGGGGGGAAACATCGACACGATCGCGGCGCTCCTGACGGCGAACGGCGTGGCGAAGGGTTCCGACGGAGAGCGGAAGCCCTCTCGCGTCACGATGCCCCGCCTGCGAAGGCTGCTCGCGACGCTCGCCAAGATGAGCGCCGAGGAGCGGTCGGAGCGCTACGGGCTTCGCGCCGACCGGGCCGACGTGATTGTCCCCGCGGGCTACATCTTCGAGCATGTCGGGACGCGCATCCGGGCGAAGGAAATCTGGGTCCCGCACGTGGGGCTGGTGGACGGCGTCCTGGTGGACGTGGCCCGCTCGGTCGGCGCCGAGGGGTTGAAGGCGCTGGAGGTGAGCCAGACGCGGAACGCGGCGGTGGCGATCGTGAAGAAATACGACATCGACCTGAAGCACGCGAACCGGGTCGGCGCCCTGGCGCTCTCCCTCTTCGACCAGACGAAAAACCTCCATGGGCTTCCGAAGCGCGATCGGCTCCTGCTGGAACTGGCGTCGCTTCTCCACGAAGTGGGGAACTTCATCGGGGTCGCGGGGCACCATCGGCACGCCTACTACATCATCTCGCAGACGCCGATTCTCGGCCTGAGCGACGGGGAAGTCGAGATCGTGGCGAACGTGGCGCGCTATCACCGGAAGGCGCCGCCCGATCCGAGCCACGAGGCCTACGGCGCCCTGGACGAACGTGACCGGGATCGGGTCCGCTCGCTGGCCGCGATTCTTCGCGTGGCCGACGCGCTGGACCACGACCACCGCCAGCGCGTCTCGGCGGTGCGGGCGAAGGCGCGCGGCGACGAACTGCGGTTGTCGCTGAAGACGCGCGGCGACGTAACCCTCGACGCCTGGTCGGTCGAAGACAAGGGAGATCTCTTCCGCGTGGAATTTGGACTCAAACCGGTGCTGGCCCGATGAGTGAGGCGCCGCCGATCATGTCGGTCATCGACATCGGATCGAGTGGCATCCGCATGCTGGTGGCCGAACTTCATGACGATGGGACGGTCCGCACGCTGGAGGAACTCGACCGCCCGCTGGCGCTGGGGCGCGAGGCCTTTCGGTCGGGGACGCTCTCGGCCACCAGCATTCAGAAGGCGGTGAACGTCCTCCGCCAGTATCGCGAACGGATGGACGCCTATGGCGTGACGCACGTCCGCGCCGTCGCCACGCACGCCGTTCGCGCGGCGCTGAACCGCGACACCTTCGTCGACCGCGTCTTCCTGGCCACCGGCATCGAGGTGGAGGTGATCGAGGGATCGCAGGAAACGCTTCTCACCTTCGCGGCGGTCCAGAAGGCGCTCGCCACGCATCCCGAGTACCGCCAAGGGGAGGCGCTCCTGTTCGAATTGGGGGGCGGCTCCACCGAGTGGGCACTGCTCCGCGATGGGGAAGTCGTGGCGTCGGTGACGCACGACCTCGGCACGGTGCGGATGCGGGAGGCGATGCGCGCCGCGGAGAACGATCGCCGCGCCAAGACGCGCCTCATGCAGCACAACGTGCGGGAGATGATGCAGGTGGTTCGCCGCTCGCTTCCGTTCGGGAAACTCTCGCTCCTCCTGGCCATCGGCTCCGAGGCGCGCTTCGCGGCGCGGGTGCTGGCGCCCGTGGGAGGCGCGGGCGGTGGGAATGGGGCCGTCGAAGATATGGCGATTATCAGCGTGAAAGACGTGAAGAAGCTGGCGGATCAGATCGTGATGCTCGCCCCGGATAAAATCGCGACGACCTTCTCGGTGCCGCCCAACGAATCGGAATCGCTGGTGCCGGCGCTCCTGACCTACCTCGAGGTTGCGAAGTTCTGCCAGCTCGACTCCCTCGTGGTGCCGCACGAGAGCATGCGCGACGGGCTGGTGCTCCACATGGTCCGCTCCATCCGCGAGGGCTCCACGATCCTCTTCCCGGAGCAGACGATCGCGGCAGCCGTCAACCTCGCGCTGAAGTATCAGGCAGACGAGAAGCATGGTCTCCACGTCGCGGCGCTGGCGCGGATCATCTTTCAGGCGACGCGCGCCCAGCACCGTATGGGGGAGCGGGAGCAGTTGCTCCTGGAAGTCGCTTCCATCGTCCACGACATTGGAACGTTCGTGGCTTCGCGCGGACATCACCGCCACTCGTTCTACCTGCTGGTGAACTCCGAGGTCTTCGGGCTTTCCCGCACCGATCTCGAGATCGTGGCGAACCTGGCGCGCTACCATCGCCGCGAGGGGCCGCAGAGCGATCACCCCGCCTACGCCTCGCTACCGCGCGCCGCGCGGCTGACGGTCAATCGGCTCGCCGGAATCCTTCGCGTCGCCGATGCCCTCGACAAGGGACACATTCAGCGCGTCCAGAGTCCTCGCGTCTCGGTGGTGGACGACGAACTCCGCATCGAGGTGGGACTGGGGGAGGACATCGCGCTCGAGCGGATGGCCCTGGAATCGAAGGGTGGGCTATTCGAGGAAGTCTTCGGCTTGAAGCCTGCGCTGGTCGAGTCGTCGGTCCTGCCGGTTTAGGGCGCACTCCCCGCGGCTCGTATCACTCCCTCCGGACTCACCCCGCTGCACCACGACGCTTCCCCTGACCGCCTGTCATAAGCCCTTCGTACCACATGAACGAAGTTCGCTAATCGTGATATAATCAATCGGTTACAGCGCCTCAATTCTCGGAGGAACGACATGCCGGGTCGGGCTGGTTTCGCGCACTTTGCCACTGCCATTCCCCTGGCGCTCCTCCTCCTCGGCACCTGCCTCGCCGCGCCCGCCTCCGCGCAGTACATGTATCTCGACACGAACGGCGACGGCGTGAACACAACCGCCGACGTGATCGCCCCGAGCGGGGCCACCGCCGTCGACGTCTGGCTCGACACGAATCGGAATCGCGACGGGTCGCCCGGAACGTGTGCCAGCGGCGATGGTCCGCTCTCGCTAGCGGGGTACGATCTGGTTCTCGGTGCCGTGGACGGCACCGTGACCTGGGGCGGCCTCCTGAACGCGCGTCCCGAGTTCGGAGGCATCGCGGGCGGCTTGTTGACGAGCACGCGGATGCAAACGGGGACATTCTCGGGCGCGCCACTGCTTCCGGGAACCTACCGGCTCTTCACCCTCACGGTCACGCCCGCCTCGGGGACGCCATCGCTGACGATTCCCGCCCCGGCCACTCCGGGGGACTTGGCCTCCTCCTTCATCTCGACCTGCTCGGGCACCGACCTCGACAACACGCTGAAGCTCGGCACCGACTGGTTCGATACGGATGGCGCCGCGTACGGAGGCGCGGCGAATCAGGCTCCGCGATTCGACCCCGTGACGATTGTGTCGCTCCGGGAAACCGAGCGGGTCGAACTCCCGCTCGAGGCCACCGATCAGGACGGGGAAGCGCTCACCTTCGCGCTCCAGGCCGGCCCCACGTTTGCCACTCTGCTGACGACCGACCACGGGAGCGGCACCGCCACGGCCACGCTGACCTTCACCCCGGGATACGCCGACTCGGGCTCGTACGTCGCGGCGGTCTCCGTATCCGATCCATTCCACACCGTGACGCGCGACATCCGCGTCCAGGTCGAGAACGTGAACCGGACGCCCGCCTTCACGGTCGTTCCGATGCCGATGGTCCCCGAAGGCGCGGATGCCGAGTACGCCCTCAGCGTCGTCGATCCGGACCGGGACGCGCTGGCGCTCCGCATCGCGTCGGGCCCGCCCTACATGACGCTCGGCATCTCGAGTTCCGATTACGGCTTCATCTCCGCGGTTCTCCGCTTCCGGCCCGGCTACTTCGACGCGGGCATGACCACCGCCACGCTCGTGGTGAGCGACGGTGCCGCGAGCACGGAGCAAGTCGTCGAGATCATGATCCGAAACGTGAACCGGCCGCCGGCCATCGCCGCGCCTGACACGATCGCGGTCGCGGAAGGGGAACCGGTGGCGTTCACCGCGCTGGCGCCCGACCCCGATGGCGAGATGGTGATGCTCACCGCGACCGGACTTCCCGATGGCGCGACGTTCGTCGACGCCATGAGCAACCAGGCCGACTTCCGGTGGCTGCCGCGCTACGACCAGGCGGGGAGCTACGCGGTCACACTCGAGGCCGACGACCGTCAGGGCGGGGTCGTGACGCACCCTCTCGGCATCTCCGTGGCGGACGTGTCGGCCGCGGTGGCGCTGTCCAAGCCCTGGGGAATGAGGCTGGGAGAGGGACAGGTGGAGGAGCAGCCGCTCTTCGCGTTCGACGCGGACGGAAGTCCGCTCACGTTCAGCCTCGTATCCGGGCCGGCGTATCTCTCCGCAGGGACGACCACCGCCGGAAGCGGCAACGCCGTCGGCTTCGTCCGTGCGGCGCCTGGATTCAGCGATGCCGGCATCGCCTCCGCGACGGTTGCGGCCGGCGACGGCGTGACGACCGCGGAGCGGACCTTCGCGATCGACGTGATCGACGCTCCCCCCGGCGTGACGCCGGGCGGTCCGCCCTACGCGCCTCCATTCCCCACGGTGGCCACGGGGCAGACACCGCACACGGTGACCATGGCCGATCTCGATCGCGACGGACACCTCGACCTGGTGGTCGCGGCCATGAACTCGAACGCCGTGTCGGTCTACCTCGGCGCCGGCGACGGCACGTTCGGCATGCGGCGCGACTTCGCGACGGCTGTGAGAGTGCACACGGTCGTGGCGCGCGATCTGAATGGCGACGGCATTCCCGATCTCTCGGTCTCGAACGTCGGCTCGAACTCGGTCGGCTCCATGCTGGGTCGCGGCGATGGCACGTTTGGCCCGAGACGCGATTTCCCGATCGGCGGGTCGCCCCTTTTCCTGGGCGTCGGCGACTTCGACCGCGACGGAGTTTCCGACTACGCGGTCACCGATCAGACGAATGGAGAACTCGTGATCCTGCGCGGAGCCGGCGACGGCACGTTCGCGGTCACCGGGCGCTACGCCGCGGCGGCGGGCTCTCACGGGCTCACGGTCGCCGACCTGAACGGCGACGGCGCCCTGGACGTGGCCGTGGCCAACGACGGGGCGCACGTCGTCACGATTCACCTGGGCCGCGGCGACGGCACGTTCGACGCGGCGCGGCGTCTCGATGTGGGCGAGCCGCACACAGTGGCGGCCGGCGACCTGGACGAGGACGGAATTCTCGACCTCATCGTCTCGAACTACCACCACGGGACGGTCACGATCTGTCACGGACATGGCGACGGCGACTTCACCGAAGTGGCCGAGTTGGCGACGGGGGCCGATGCCCACGCCTCCCTGGTCGCCGATCTCGACGCCGACGGGCATCCCGATCTGGTCGTGGCGAATCAGGCGGCGGGAACGGTCTCGTTCTTCATGGGACGCGGCGGCGGCGTGCTCACGCCGAAGGTCGACTTCCCGGTGGGCTTGGGCGCGCACTCGCTGATCGCGGCCGACTACAACGAGGACGGGGCGCTCGATGTCGCGATCTCGAGCCTCTTCTCGAACACGGTATCGCTGCTCCTTCACAAGAACAGTCCGCCGATCGTCGCGCGCGCCTTCATCGGCCCCGAAGATCACGTCATCGTGCTTCGCGCCGAGAAGCCGTCGAGCCGCATCTACGTGGAAGCCCCCGCGGGAGTGCCGACCTTCGCGCTAGACGAGATCGACCCCGCTTCGGTGCGGTTGGAAATGCAGACCGGCGGGGGCGCGATCGCTCCGGTCGCTGGAAAGCGAATCGTCCTGGCCGATCGCGACCAGAACGGCTTGCCCGAAGCCACATTCGATTTCGCGCGCTCGGATCTGCGCGCGCTCTTGCCGAGTGTCGTCGGCCGCTCCGTTGTGGAGGCGGTGGTGACCGGCGCGCTCGAGGGAGGGCGGCGGTTTCGTGCGCCGCTCATCCTGACGGTGATCGGTGCGGGTCGTTCGGGCCCGCCCGTCACCGTGGCTCCGAATCCGCTCAATCCCGAAGGGATGATCTCGTTCGAGACCGCGACGGCGGGACGGGTTCGCGTGGTGGTGATCGACGTGCAGGGGAGAACCGTGGCGCGACTTCACGAGTCCGCGAACGCCGCGGCGGGGATCCACCGCATCGCGCTTCGGCCGGAACGAAAACTCGCTTCGGGGATCTACTTCGTGCGGGTGGAGACTTCGGAGGGGGTCCGCTCGGTCCGCTTCGCCGTGCTGAAGTAGGGACGCGGCAACTTACCGACCGGGCAACTGGAGCAGACCGCCCGCTCCCGGTGCGTCCGGCGCGCGCGTCGCACGAGCCACACGGCGGCCCCCAGGACCACCACGGCGACCACCAGTTCCTGCCAGCCGAATCCGTTCATCGCTATCCCAGCCCCATCGCGCGGCCGCCCTGGAAGACGGCGAACGACGCCACCCACGCCAGCACGTTCATGGTGACGAGCATGAGGATCGGCCATGTCCAGCCGCCGGTCTCCCGGCGGACCACGGCCACGGTCGACATGCACTGGCACGCCAGAGCAAAAAAGACCATCAGGCTGATGCCGGTCAGCGGCACGTAGGAGGCCCCTCCCGTCTCCGGATTCTTCGCCTCGCGGATCGCCTGGCGGAGGGAGACGGATTCGTCGCTGGCATCGCTCAGGTTCCAGACGGTGGCCATGGTGGAGACCATCACCTCGCGCGCGGCGAACGACGTCACGAGACCGATGCCGATCCGCCAGTCGAAGCCGAGCGGCTGGATGAGCGGTTCCAGCGCGCGGCCGATCTGTCCCGCGAAGGAGTGGCGGAGCGTGGAGCCGGCGACCGAGGTCTTGAGCGCCGTCACGGCCGCGGCGTCGCCCGCTTGCTCGGCCGCGGCCAACTCTCCCTGAAGCACGCGCGTCTCGGGCGCGCCGGCGGGGTAGGAGGCCAGGAACCAGAGTACCGCGGAAACCGCCACGATCACCGTTCCCGCCTTCTTCAAGAACTCGAGCGACTGGCCGGTGATGGTGGTCACGAGTCCCCGCCATGCCGGCGTACGGTAGGGCGGGAGTTCCATCACGCTCGAGGCGCGCGGGCCGCGGAGCACGGTCCGGCGTAGGGCCCACGCGGTGACGAAGGCGACGACGATGCCGAAGAGATAGAGCGCGAAGAGGACGAGTCCCGGAAGGCTGATGGGACCCCAGCCGATGTTCGGGATGAAGGCGCCGATCAAGAGTGCATAGACCGGAAGCCGTGCGCTGCACGACATGAACGGCGCCACGAATATCGTGGCCAAGCGGTCGCGGCGATTCTCGATCGTTCGCGTGGCCATGATGCCGGGAATGGCGCAGGCGAACGACGAGAGGAGCGGCAGGAAGGCGCGCCCCGGCAGCCCCACCACGCCCATGAGGCGGTCGAGAATGAACGCGGCGCGCGCCAGATAGCCGGTGTCTTCCAGCAGTCCGATGAAGAGGAAGAGAAGCGCGATCTGCGGCAGGAACGAGAGGACCGTCCCGACGCCCGCGATCACGCCGTCGATCAGGAGCGAGCGGAGCGGGCCCGCCGGCAGCGTCGCGCTGAGAAGGCCGCCGAACCACGACGTGCCACGCTCGATGAGATCCATCATCGGCTGGGCGCCGGCGTAGATCGCCTGGAAGATCACCCCCATCACGAGGGCGAAGAGGAGAGGGCCGACGATCCGGTGCGTCACGATCCGGTCGACGCGGCGGCGGACGGGGTCGACGCTGGAGACTTTTCGCGTCGACTCCAGCAGGAGTGCTTCCACCGCGGCGAATCCGCGCGCGGCTTCCACGCTTCGCCAGTCGGGATCGGCCGCTTCCAGGCGTGCGCGATGCGCCGCGATTTCCTCGTCACTTGCGGAGTGGAGGCGCCGCGACATCCGGCCGCCTTCGTCGCAGAGGAGCGCCCACGCGATCCGCTCCGCGTCGGCTCCCGTGGCGCGGCCACGCTCCGCGATCCGCGCAGCCAGCGCGCGCACCTCGGTGGCGATCGCGTCGGAGTGCGCCAGCGGGCGAATGGCCGGCCGCGGCGCCTGTTCGTCGAGCGCGAGGCGGAGGGCATCGATGCCCTCGCCGGTCCTGCCCACGGTTTCAAAGATCGGAACGCCAAGCCGGCGCTCCAGCGCCGTGCGATCGATCAGGAGTCCCTGCTCGCGCGCGATGTCGACCATGTTGAGGACGAGGATCGTCGGAAGCCCGAGGTCCAGGACCTGGAGCGCCAAGAACAACTGGCGATCGAGGCTCGAGGCGTCGAGCACGAGGAGAACGACGTCGGGGAGCGGGGTCGTCGTGTCGATGCCCAGGAGGACATCGCGAACGATCTCCTCGTCGGGAGAGCGGGGGCGAAGACTGTAGGCGCCCGGCAGGTCGACGAGATTCACGACGGTGCCCGACGGCAGCATGCAACGGCCGCAGCCGACGTCCACGGTCACTCCGGGATAGTTGGCTACCTTCTGCCGAAGGCCCGTGAGACGATTGAAGAGGGTCGACTTGCCGGAGTTCGGGTTTCCGACAACCGCGACGAGCGGCTGGCGTCGAGTTCCAGCGGGGAAGGCGCTGCTGAGCGGGATGGCGCGCGGCGTCCGCGTCTCTCGCGGAGCCTGCGCCAGATCAGATGGCGACGACACGGATCCCCTCCGCCTCGGCGCGGCGGATGGAGAAGTGTGTCCCGCGGACCACGAACTCGATCGGATCGCCGAAGGGTGCGCGGCGAACCATGCGGACTTCCGTTCCGGGGACCAGCCCCAGCTCCGACATCCGGCGCGAGAAATCGGGCGCGCCGTGAACGCGCCGCACCAGCGCGCGCTCGCCGGGAAGGAGGCCTGCGAGATGCGGATCCGTGAGGAAGGCCGTCGGGGTCATGGTTTTTCTCCGGAGGGAGCGGGAGCCGGCAGTTCCGTGCCGCGCTCCTCGCGTGGTTTGGCGTCGCGAAACGTCCGTTCCAGGCAGGCGCCCTCCCCGCAGACGGGGCAGGCCGCGCCCGAGGCGCCGCAGCGCAACTGTTCCTCGAACAGGCGGCGGAACTCGATCGCCGCGGGGTGGTCGGCCTGGAGGAGCGCGGTGAGGCGGACGAACTGCGACATCGCCTCGTTGCTCACCAGATGTTCGATCATGCAGGCGTCCTCGTTCGCGATCGGAGCGGGCACGCGCAGGATGTCGATCAGGAAGGTCTCGAGGACGTGGCGGCTCGACTCGGTCGTCTCGGCGAAGTGGCGGCCCTCAACGGTCAGTTCCACGCATCCGTAGCGCTCGTGATCGACGAGGCCGCGGCCCGCGAGGGAGCGAATCATCGACGTGACGCCGCTCTTCGTGACGCCGAGCCGTTCGGCGATCTCGCTCACCTTGGCGTAGCCCTTCTCGCGCTTCAGGGCGGCGACGGCCTGGAGGTAGTGAGCCATCGAGTGGCTCAGCTCCTTTTCCTTGTACCGCTTCCAGGTTTCCGTATCGCCTCCGACGAGAAGTGTGCAGCGGACTTAACACTGTCGTTGCTCCATTAACAATCGACCCAAACGGCGGTAGGGTCAACGGATACCTTGGTATCCCTCGGGCCGGGCCGGTGGGGGGCTCCAGTCCCGGAGGCGCTGACATCGGGTCCCTCCTTGCGTCCTGACGGGGGCCTCCGCTATCCTTCCAATTAACGAAACCGTAACAACTTGGGGTTGGGATGCAGACGGCCGTTCCGGCGGCCCGAGAGGGTGGACGTGATTTCCGAAGGGAGCCAGCCGACGCTGGCGAAGAAGGATCGATATCTCAACCGAACACTCACCTGGCTCGGCTTCAACGGCCGCGTGCTCGACGAGGCCCTGGATCCCGCGAGTCCGCTTCTCGAGCGGATTCGCTTCACGGGGATCTTCTTCTCGAACTTAGACGAGTTCTTCATGATCCGCGTCGCCGGCATGCGCGCACTCCTCGACGCCGACGTCGAGTATCGCGGGCACGATGGCCTGACGGCCGGTGAGCTGCTGCCGATGATCGCGGCAAAGACGCGCGAACTCGTCGCCACCGCCTACGGTGTTTTCGAGAAGGAACTGATACCGGGCCTTCGCGGACATGGGATCCGCTTTCTCCGCGACAAGGAGTTGTCGCCCCCGGAGCGCGATTTCCTGGACGCCTACTTCCAGCGGGAACTCCTTCCCATTCTCACGCCCGCGGCGGTGGAGCAGGCGCTCCCGACGCCGCGCGTGGCGAATCTCGTGCTCCATCTCGCGGTCCGGTTGGCGCGAACGCGCTCCGAGGAGCACGAAGGCGGGAATGGTGCGACGTCGCACGAGCCATCGGAGCGGCTGGCATTCGTGGCGCTTCCACGGATGAGCCCTCGCTTCGTACAGGTAGGCGGTGCGCGCTCCGACGCGGCCGGATCCTCGGGCCCGCGCTTCGCGCTCCTGGAAGAAATCATCCGCGCGCGGATGGGCGTGCTCTTCGAGGGATACGAAATACTCGAGACGGCGGCCTTCCGCATCACCCGCGACGCCGATTTCGCCACCGATGACCAGGAGGCTGAAGACCTGGTGGAAGCGGTGCGGGAGATGCTGAAGATGCGCATGAGCGGCGATCCGGTGCGGATGGAGATCGAGGAGGGAGCCAGCGAGGCGCTCACCACGCGGCTCGCCTCCGTGCTCGGCGTGGAGGAGAAGGAGATCTATCGCTATCCCGGTGCCGTCGATCTTCGGTTCCTCATGGATTTCGCGCGCATCCCCTCGCTACCGGCACCGCGCGCGGAGTCGTGGCTGCCCCAGCAGGCGCCCGACATCCCGCCCGGAGACGCCCTCTGGGACGCCATCGCGGAACGCGATCGGCTGCTCTTTCATCCATACGAATCGTTCGAGCCGGTGCTGCGGCTTCTGAACCTGGCCGCCGAGGATCCGGGTGTGCTGGCGATCAAGCAGGTCCTCTATCGCACATCCTCCACGTCCGAGGTGATCCGAGCGCTCGAACGCGCGGCGCAGAACGGGAAGCAGGTGACCGTGCTCCTGGAGCTGCAGGCGCGCTTCGACGAAGAGCGGAACGTCGCCTGGGCGGCGCGGCTGGAGGATGCGGGGGCGACGGTTCTCTACGGGCTGGCGGGGCTGAAGACACACGCCAAGGCGCTCCTGATCGTGCGGCGCGGGCCCTCGGGGATCGAACGCTACGCGCACGTCGGAACCGGCAACTACAACGAGCGGACCGCGCTCGAGTACTCCGATATCTCGCTGCTGAGCGCGGATGACGATCTCTGCGCCGATCTGACCGCCTTCTTCAACGTCGTCACCGGCTACTCCGAGCCGCTACCGTGGCGCCACCTGGCCATGGCGCCGCTGGGGCTTCGGGCAAAGTTCCTGGGGCTCATCCGGCGCGAGATCGAGCGGAGCGGGCCCGAGGGGCCGGGGCAGATCCGCGCCAAGATGAACTCCCTCGTCGACCGCGAGATCATCGATGCGCTCTACGAGGCCTCGGCGGCCGGCGTGAAGATCGATCTCAACGTGCGCGGCTCGTGTCTCTTGCGCCCGGGAGTTCCGGGGCTGAGCGAGAACATCCGCGTCATCACGATCGTCGATCGCTTCCTGGAGCACAGCCGGATCTTCGAATTCCGGAATGGCGGCGACACGGAGGTCTACATCGGAAGTGCCGACTGGATGCCGCGCAATCTCGACCGGCGCGTGGAGCTTTTGGTGCCGATTTTGGACTCCGAGCACCGCGCACGGCTATCGCGTATCCTGGACTCTCTGTTCATGGATAACGTGAAGGCGCGCGACTTCAAGGCGGACGGAACGCTGGCGCGACGCGATGGACGGCGGAAGCCGTTTCGCGCGCAGGAGCATTTCTGGAAGGAAGCGCGCGACCGGGCTGAGCGGGCGGAAGATCCAGACCGCAGCGCCTTCCGGCCGCGGACACGGCCGTCCTAGGAGGGAACCGCCATGACGAATTTCGTGCAGCGGATGATCGGCGCGGCGACGCTGAATGTGCCGGTCGTCGAAGAGATCGAGGCCGATACCGACTACACGACGCCGGCGCTCGGCGTCGTGGTGCTCACCGCGTTCGCGGCGGCCATCGGCGGCGCCGCCGGAGGGATCCAAAACGCGGCGGTACTCCTGGTTTCGTCTCTCTTCGGATGGGTCTTCTGGGCGTTTCTGACGTGGGTGATCGGCACCAAGTTCCTTCCCACGCCGGACACCAAGTCGGACATGGGGGAACTGCTCCGTACCATGGGCTTCGCGCAGAGCCCGGGACTCCTCCGGGTCTTCGGGGGGATCCCGGTGATCGGCCGCGTGATCGACTTCGTCGTGCTGCTCTGGCTTTTTGTCACGATGATCGTCGCGGTGCGCCAGTCGCTCGACTACACGAGTACGTTTCGGGCGGTCGTGGTGGTGGGAATCGGGTGGGTGATCAACAGCGCCATCTGGCTCTTCTCGCTCTCGGTCATCGGAGCCGCCGGCTAGCAGGCCCCTAGTAGCTGACGTCGAGCGCCAGGCGAACGAGCCACGCGGTGCGCGTCACGCCCTCCACGTGCCGCTCGTTCTCGATCCTACGGAAGCCCAAACCCGCGCTCACGTCCAGCCGGTCGCGCGGCATCCAGCGGAGATCGCCCCAGACTTCGCGCCGTTCCTCCACGACGCCGAAGAGCCCGGCATTCGAGACCGCTCCCATGCCGGTCTGCCACGACTCCCCCAGATATCCCTCGCCCTGGTTCGTGAATTCGCCGCTCCAGCGAGCCTGCCAGTCGCGCGAGAGATCGAGCCCGACCTCCAGCCAGACGGTCTCCACGTCGGGCCCCAGCGCGAAGCCGAGGGGCCGGCCGCGATGAATGAAGTCCTGCGCGTACTCGGTGGCATAGGTGAAGCGCCGGACGCGGGTGTACTCCGCCAGGAGGTGCGCGGTGTGATCCGGCCCGTGCGGACGGTCGCTCCTTAACCCGAGCTGATAAGCGAGCCGGTCGGGCATGTCTTGGTTCTCCGTGGCCAGGTCGTCGAGGAGAAGTTCGCCGTAGAGCGTGAGGCCGGAACTGACGCGCACCAGGGCATCGAGCGAGACCATCACGTTGGCCCGCTCCAGCCCGCGAATGGAATCGGTCGACGCGTCCCGGATGTGGATCCGCTCGACGATCGCGTAGGGGATGAGCCCCGTGGCGTAGAGGAGATCGATTCCGTCGCTCCGGTAGCGGACCGCCTCCGAAAAGCCGATGGAAAGCCAGTCGGACTCGGTGAACTCGACACGATGGGCGGCGAGATAGCGATGATCCGCGCGGGAGAGAACGCCGGAGAGCGCTGTCGCGGTCAGCCAACCGTCGAAGGAGCCGGTGAGCGAGAGAAAGGTGAGTGGACCCGCCGCGTCCGACAGGAGAAGGGTGCCGCGCCGCCCCGGCCCCCAGCGGAAACGGTCGTATCCCGCCGCGACGCTCAAGGGGCCGGTGCGCGCCGTGAGCCCCGCCCGCATCACGGTCGTCTCGATGTCCGAGTTGAGCGCGATGGCGTCGATGAAGATCCGCTGTCCCCGGATCCGCGTGATGCCGAATTCCTCGTACGCCGCGAAGGACGGCCAGATCTGAAGCGATCCGCGAAGGGTGAGTGACGATTCGTCGCGCAGCCGGAAGTGCGCGGCGTCTCGCGTCTCGTCATAATCGCCACGGAGATGTCCGGCCACGGAGACCCTGGCGCGCCGCTCGGGTGCCCCGGTGTCGAGCAGGAGCGGCGACTCGGGTGGTTCGGGCGCGCCGCCCAGGTCGATGATTTCTCGTGCGAATTCGCGCGCGAGTCGTTGATAGTTGAGGTCCCAGGTGATCAGCGGCTCCCGTCGGCGGGCGAGCATGAGTGCCGTCGCGACATCCGTGCGAGCCAGAGGGCGAGAGTAGATGTTCAGGTTCCGGAGTTTTCCCCGCGCGGCCAGCGTCTCGATCTCGTCGTAGGCGGCGTGGCCGACCGGGAGGTATTCGACGGGGAGGGCGGGCGACGTGACCGGGAGCGCGAGGAGTAGTGCCGTGAGCGCGATCCAGTGAACGCGGAACGCGCCAGGCCGGGGGAGATGCATGTCCGCATCGTACCGGCCGCCCAGGGGGCCGTCAAACAGCCCCGTGGGGGACCTCTTCGCCGGTTCCGATCGGGAACCTCCGGGTGTGCCGGTGCGTTCACAGGGTGTCACGGGCGACAGCATTCGGCAGTCGTGGGGTGTGCCTCGAGTCAGCGTAAGTCGTTATTTGACAACGAAACGTCCGATGGCACGTGACCTGCATTAGGCAGGGATGTGAAGATGAGACCTCATCCCCTAGCCAACGGAGGAACCGCCATGCCGTTCCGTACGATCAACCGCCGGACCTATCGGTCGCTTTTCGCCGCCGCCGGCGTCGCGGCCCTGTTCAGTCTCGTCATCGCCACGCCGCCGGCGCAGGCATCCGCACTCGATTACCAGGCGAGCGCCTTCACGAGCGGTGCCGATGCCGCCCATTTCACGCTCCTGGCATCGGACGCGGAGCTCCGGAGTTCCAACGGACCGCTCCGCCGCCGCTCGCCGCGATACGACGGGTATGGTCCTCGCCAGCGCACGTTCGCCACGGTCGGACTTGGCGGCTACGAGCCGTCCGATCAGCCAGGTAACGGCATCTACTTCAGCGGCTCCGTCGGGACCGAACTCCAGTCGCCGATCGACGTCGGGCTCTCCGCGTCGTGGTATCGCCGCTCCACGGGCGGAAGTCAGTTCATCACGACGTTCGAAGATCCCGCGGGCAATACGGGGCAGCGCGTCGTGGATACGAGCGACATCTCGACTGACCTCGTGCCGCTCATGGCATTCATCCGCGTGAAATTCCCCGCGGGGTCGGCCATCCAGCCCTACGTCGGCGGCGGGGTCGGCTGGGAATGGCTGCTGGTCGAGGGGATCGATTCGGACGGCTTCGCCTTCAGCGACAGCTACGACGGGTTCGGGGCGCAGCTCTTTGGCGGAATGAACTTCACGGTGTCGCCCAACACCGCGCTCTACGGCGAGCTTCTCTATAACAGCAGCACCGTCTCGGCCGATTTCTACGATCCGTTCTACGGTGTGACCGTTCGCGACCAGATCGACATGGGCGGCGCCGCCGCGCACGCCGGACTCCGCTTCCGGTTCTAGTTGCCGCTCGGCACTCCCTTGGGTAGGCTCCGGGTCCATAGACTCGGAGCCTACCTCGCGTAGGGAATGACTCATTCAAGGAGGAGTGCACTCATGAACCTTTCGACATTCCGGCGCGCCGGCCTGAACTGGGGGCTGGCGGTGCTCGTGGCGATCGCCGTGGCCGTCCCCGCGTTCGCACAGCAGACGGAGCAGACTAGCGGCCTCGGGATCAAGGGAATCGGCTTCCGGCTCGGCCTCACCGATCCGGAAGGCGGCAGCAGCGCGCTCATGTACGGCGTGCACATGGATGCTGGCGAGATCGTGAACAATATCCATGTCGTGCCCGCGGTCGAGTACTGGAGCGTCGGCGTGGGTGGATCGGATTTCAGCGATTTAGCCATTCGAACGAGCATCAATTTCGACTTCCCCCTTCATGATCAGCGCATGGTGCCCTACCTGGGCGGCGGGTTGGCGATCCATCGCCTGAAGGTCGATACTCCTCTGGGCAGCGAAAGCGATTCGAAGTTCGGCATCGACGTCCAGGGCGGCGCCCGGAACCAGTTCACGCCGAATCTGTCGCTCTTCGGCGAGCTTGGATACTCGTTCGTCCCGGACAACAATCAGCTCCGCATTCTCGGCGGCCTGACCTACCACTTCATCTACTAACCCCGCGTCCCGACGGGATTCGGAGACCAACAGCGGGCCGATGGCCCGGAGGAGAATTCGGATGAATCGCAACCGCATGCTGTTGTCGTTAGCGCTCGGACTCGTCCTGGCGTTTAGCTTGTCGGCCTGCCAGAAGGCGGAGCAGACGGAAGTGTCAACCACCGACGAGAATCCCGCGACCGCGTCCGAGACTCCGGCCCTGACCGAGACGCCGGCCGCCACGACGACGGATCCCGCCCCGGCGACCGAGACGCCGGCCACGGCCTCGCCGGTAAAGGTGAAGACGAAGACCACGACCACCAGCTCCACCTCCGCATCGAACGCGGCGGTCAAGTCGAACAACATCTCGCTGCCGGCGGGAACGCAGTTCGACATCTCGCTGACGACGCCGGTCGACACGCGCACGTCGAACATCGGCGAAAGAGTCGAGGGAACGCTCGTGGCGCCGCTCCTCTATGAGGGGCACACGATCGCCGAATCGGGCGCCGTCATCCGCGGCGAGATTGTCGAATTGACCCGCGCCAGCCGCGCCAAGTCGGAAGAGGATCGCGCGTCGGTCAAGTTCCAGTTCACGTCGCTTCAGACGGTAGATGGCGAGAAGACGATCAGCGCCACGGTGACGAATTCCGAGGGCAAAATGGTCGCGAAGAGCACCAGCACGCGCGACAAGCTGATGATCGGCGGCGGCGCGGTGGCCGGCGCCATCATCGGGAAGGTGGCGGGCAAGGACACGAAGAGCACGATCCTCGGCGCGGTCGGCGGCGCGGTGCTCGGCACCGGCGCGGTTCTCGCGGCGAAGGGATACGAACTCGAGGTTCCGGCGGGGAGCAAGGTCAGCCTCCGCGTCGACGCCCCGATCACCGTCGTTTCCAAGTAGCGGACGGGGCGCGGGATGCCCATCACGCTCGGCCACCCGCTCCTCGACATCGTCGTACGTTGCGTTGTCATCTACCTGACGCTCCTCGTGGGGCTCCGCCTCATGGGGAAGCGTCAGGTAGGGCAGCTCACTCCCTTCGACCTCCTCCTTCTCCTCCTGCTTTCGAACGCGGTCCAGAACGCGATGATCGGCCCCGACACGTCGCTCTTCGGTGGATTGGTAGCCGCCGTCACGCTCTTCGGGCTGAACTACCTCGTGGCGCGCGTGGCCCGAGCCAGCGGCCGCGCCGCGCAGATCCTCGAAGGAACGCCGACGCTCCTGATCCGAGACGGCGACTTCCTGGAGGCGCACCTCGCGAGCGAAGGAATCTCGCGCGCCGATATCCTGCGCGCGCTTCGCGAACATGGCGTTGACGATCCTTCGGCGGTGCGCTCGGCGATCCTCGAGGTGGACGGCTCCATCAGCGTGCTCCGGACCGACGACATGCCGCAGATTCCAAAACCGCACCATCGCATCGGAGGAGTCCGGCGGCAGTCGTCCTAAGCCGACGGGCCGGCCCTCGCTCTTGACGGCCCCCCCCCAGCGGGACAATACTGGCCTGTCAACCGATGGTCGTATCCCTCGATTCTAGGAGTACTTGGATGGACGCCACCTATTCTCTGCTCAAGGAACTCTGCGAAGCTTTTGGCCCTCCCGGGCACGAGGGCGACGTCGCCGTCATCATGAAGAAGCACCTGAAGGGCCTGGGCGACTTCTCCCAGGACGGCCTTGGCAGCGTGATCTGCAAGAAGCGCGGCGCCGCGGACGACCCTCGCATCATGGTCGCCGGCCATCTCGACGAAGTCGGATTCATGGTGAAGGGGATCACCGCGGAGGGCTTCATCAAGTTCCTCCCGATGGGCGGCTGGTGGGGGCACGTCGTTCTGGCGCAGCGCGTGAAGATCCGCACGAAGAAGGGCGACATCATCGGCGTCGTCGGCTCCAAGCCGCCGCACGAGTTGAAGGAAGAGGAGCGCCGGAAGGTGCTCGACCTGGCGGACATGTTCATCGACGTCGGCGCGACGTCCTACTACGACGTGAAGAAGAAGCTCGGCATTCGCGCGGGCGACGTGATCGTTCCCGACGCGCCGTTCGAGGCGATGGCGAACGAGCGGCTCTACCTGGGCAAGGCGATCGACAACCGCTACGGCTGTGCCGTGGTGGTGGATGTTCTGAAGAAGCTCCAGAACACTCCGCACCCGAACACCTTCTACGGCGTGGCCACCACGATGGAAGAGGTCGGCATCCGCGGCGCGCAGACAAGCGTGACGGCGGTGAAGCCGCACGTCGCCATCGCGGTCGACGTCGGCATCGCTCACGACACGCCGGGGACGATCGGCGAGGGCGAGGAGAAGCTCGGCGCGGGCGTCGGCATCCTGGTCTATGACGCGTCGATGGTTCCGAACCGGAAGCTCCGGGATCTCGCCGTCGAGACCTGCGAGAAGGAGAAGATCCCGTACCACCTCGGCACCGTTGAGCGTGGCGGCACGGACGCGGGCCGGTTCCACATCTTCAACACCGGCGTCCCGTCGCTCGTGATCTTCATCCCGACCCGCTACATCCACAGCCACACGACGATCATGGACCGGAAGGACTACGACGCCTCGGTGCGGCTGATCGCGGCGCTCACGAAGCGGCTCGACAAGAAGACGGTGGCGTCGCTGTAGCACGCCCCGCAAGAGACAACGCGGCGGCGGCTTGTGGCGCGCTCCGCGCACGGAGGTTCCGAGACCAGGAGGTCGGATGAATCAGGGCCCGAAATTCATGGCGGAATTGATCGGCACCTTCGCGCTCATCTTCTTCGGCGCGGGCGCCATTCTGCAGCAGAATGCCACGCAGGCGGTCGGAATCACCGGCATCGCCGTGGCGCACGGCCTCGCGATTCTCGTCTGCATCTACGCGTTCGGTCATATCTCCGGAGCGCACTTCAATCCCTGCGTCACCTTCGGCATGGCGGTGACACGCCGCCTCTCGTGGGGCAATGCCGTCACCTACTGGATCGCTCAGCTCGCCGGCGCATCGATCGCGGCATGGCTTCTCTCGCTTGCCTACCCGTCGGGCGCGGCCGACGTCCATCTCGGCGCGCCCGCGCTGGGCGCCTCGATGAGTCCCATGCTCGGCATGGCGTTCGAGGCGGTGATGGCGTTCATGCTCGTCATCGTCATCTTTGGCTCGGCAGTCGATCCGCGCGCGCCGAAGGGCTTCGCCGGTCTCGCCATCGGGCTCACGCTCACGGCGAACATTCTGGTCGGCGGAAGCCTTACGGGCGCTTCGTTCAACCCCGCCCGCGCGTTCGGCCCCGCGCTGATGGCGGGCTACTGGCAGGATCACTGGATTTACTGGGTCGGCCCGATGATGGGCGGAGCCGTCGCGGCCTTGCTGTACGACCGATTCTTCCTATCGCGCGCCTGATCCAACGGCGCGCGGGACGCCCTGCGTGACCGATTCGCGGCAACGAATTCTCGAGCGTGATCTGGCTCCACTCCTGGAGGGAGACCTCCGGATGGATCCTGTCACGCTCGCTTTGTTTTCCACCGCGGCGTGCATTTTCCGGCGAAAGCCGCTTGCCGTGGCCGCGCCGCGTAGCGCGGCCGACGTCGCCACGATCCTCTCCTTCGCGAACGCGCACGGAATTCCGGTTACACCGCGCGGAGGGGGATCCAGCCTCTGCGGTCAGGCGCTCGGGCCGGGGATCATCCTCGATTTCTCCTCGACCCTCCATCGTGTCCTGGGTGTCGACGCGGAGCGCCGCCGGGTCCGCGTGGAGCCGGGCGCCATCCACACGCGTGTTCAGCGCGCGGCGGCGCCGCATGGGCTGAGGCTCGGTCCCGACCCTTCCTCCGGAGATTTCTGCACCATTGGAGGGAACGTCGGTACGAACGCCGCCGGCGCGCACTCGCTTCGGCACGGCGCCACGAAGGAGCATGTCGTCGGGATGACGGTGGTGCTCCACGACGGGACGGTCGTCGCGATGGGGGAAGGGACGGAGGCAAAACCGGGTCCGGCCGGCCACGCGCCGCAGGGCGACGAATCGTGGCGAGGGATGGAGCGCGAACTGGTCGGGCTCCTACGGGCCGGCACCTCGGCGTTTCAGACCGAACGGCCACGCGCGAACAAGAACTCTTCGGGCTACGACCTCTGGGGCGCCTGGAACGCGGGGGACGCGGTTTCCTCCATCGAGCCTCGTTTCGATCCGATGCGACTCATCGTTGGATCGGAGGGGACGCTCGGCGTCGTGACCGAAGTATGCATGCGTCTCGTGCCGAAGCCCTCCGCCACGGCGGTCGCGCTCCTCTACTTTGCCTCGTGGGACGACGCCAGCGTCGCCGTGCTGGAGGCTCGCCGGCTGGGCGCCTCCGCCGTGGAGGCCATGGATCACACGTTCCTCGCCTTCGTGCGCGCCGACCGCCCCGATCTCCGTGATCTGGTGCCGGAGCGATTCGAGGCGGGGCTCCTGGTGGAGTTTGAAGGGGAGTCGGAGGAGGAGGCGCGCGCCGGGCTCGCGGGGATGGAGGAGTGGGTCGCCGCTCGCCGTGGCCAGGTGCTCGACTTCCGGGCGGCGCGAAACGCCGAGGAACGAAAAGCCCTCTGGAGCGTCCGCCGTGCCGCCCTGCCGCTCGTCTACCGCGCCTCTCCGATCGAGAAGCCGATGAACTTCATCGACGACACCGCCGTGCCGGTGGAGGCGCTCGGGCCCTACATCGCGGGACTCCGGGCCATCTTCGCGCGCGACGGCACGCGCTACGTCATCTTCGGGCACGCCGGGAACGGAAACGTCCATGTCGCGCCGCTCATGGACCCGCACGAGACGACGTTTAACGCGCGGATGGCGGCGATGACGGAGGAAGCCTACGAACTGACGTGGCGCCTGGGCGGGACGATGAGCGGCGAGCATGGGGACGGCATCCTTCGCGCGCCCTATCTCCGGCGCCAGTATCCGCGCTCGTACGAGACCATGGTGGGCGTGAAGCGGCTCATGGATCCCGCGGGGATTCTGAATCCGGGGAATGTGATCTCCGACGCGAGCGTCTTCCCCGAGGAGCATCTCCGTATCACCAACACCTTCATTCAGACCGGCACCATCTTCGACGAACCCGACTACCGGACCATGGTGGAGCACTGCCATGGCTGCGGCACCTGCCGCGACTACTGCCCCGTCGGGAGCACGACGCTCCGCGAGCCGCACACGGCGCGCGCCAAGTCGGTCCTCCTTCTCGAGATCCTGCGCGGCGAGATTCCCGCCGAGGCGCTGACGTCGAAGCCGGTGAAGGAAGTCATGGATTCATGTTTCAACTGCAAGCTCTGCCTCTCCGAGTGCCCCAGCCAGGTCGACATTCCCGGGCTGGCCATCGCCGCCCGCCGCGTCTTCGTGGAAGCGCATGGAATGCCGCTCCGTAACTGGATTCTCGGGAAGAGCGAGGCGGTCTCAAAGGTGGCGACCGTGGCGCCCGCGCTTGCAAATCTCGCGGTCGGCCTTCCAATGGAGCGGGCGGCGCGCGAGGGAATCGGTAGGATCGCGGGGCGGCTCGACCTGCCGCGCTTCCGCCGTGCGTTCCATACCGGTGGGGGGGAGGCGAAGCGGGCCCTGGCGCTTCCGCTCGTGGCGGTCGCGGTGAAGCACGGTTCATCCGCCGTAGGGTCCGCGCCGACGCCGACGCCGTCTCCGCATCCACGTCTCGGCGCCATCCCGCCTCGCTCGGTCGCCATCACGAAGCGCGTCGCCTACTTCGCCGGCTGCTTCGCCCGCTTCCACGATCCCGAGGGAGAGGCGGAAGCAACCGTGAAGGTGCTGGAGGCGAATGGCGTGGAGGTCGTCGTGCCGGAGCAGCGCTGCTGCGGCATCGCGCTGATCACGATGGGCGCCGAGCGATCGGTCGTGGACGATGCGCGCCGAAACGTCGCCACGCTCCTGGCGCTCGTGGAACGCGGCTTCACGATCGTCGCCAGCGCGCCGTCGTGCGGCCTGGCCTTGATCGAGGACTACCCGCGAATCCTGGGCGACGATGCGGCGCGCCGAGTCGCCGACGCGACGCTCGACGTACATCAGTATCTCTGGAAGCTTCACGAGCAGGGAGAACTGCGGACCGACTTCCATCCGACGCCGATGTCGGTCGTCTACCACCAAGCGTGCCACTCGGTGGCGCAGGGAATCGGCGACGATCCGATTCGCTTGCTCCGGCTGATTCCTGGCGTGGAGGTGCGGCCGATCGACGACTCCTGCTGCGGCATCGCGGGAACCTACGGCATGCGTGCGGAGAACTACGAGCGGGCGCAGGAGATCGGAGACCCGCTCTTCGCGGAGATCCGCCGCGCCGCGCCCGAGGTTGTCTTGACCGGGTGCGGCACCTGCAATATCCAGATCGCGAACGGGCTGAAACGTCCCGTTGTCCATCCGATGGCGATTCTAAGGCGAGCGTACGGACTCTAGCGGCGCGGGAGCGCCAGAAGGAAGAGCATGTTCGGACTCGAGCTGCATCCGGCGGTGGTCCACTTTCCGATCGCCCTCGGCGTGGTGGGGGCTCTCTTCGCGCTGCTCTACCTGTTCATCCGGAAGGAGTGGCTACGCTGGTTCGCGCCGATCCTTCTCACGCTCGCGCTCCTCGGCGCCGTGGCCGCCTACTTCAGCGGACAGAGCGGCGAGGACCGTGCCGAAGCGCTGAACGTCCCGGAGGCGGCGGTCCAGGAGCACGAAGAGGGGAGCCTCTACGCCATGGGAGCCGTGGCACTCGCGGCGCTTCTCTCCTGGGCCACGCATTCCAAGCGGCGCGGGGAGTGGATCGCGGCCACTCTTGCCGTGATCGCCGCGGCCGCGATTCTCAGGACGGCTCACCTGGGAGGCGTCCTTGTATTCGTTCACGGCGCCGGGCGGGTGAGCGCTGCGGCGGCGGGAAAGGTGCCTGGCGCGGGGGGAGCGCCGGCGGCGGATGAAGCACCGGGCAATGCCGAGGAGTCGGGCGAGAAAGTCGGAGACCGCGACTAGCGCCTCCATGACTCCACGCCACGTCGTCGTCATCGGATCGGGAGTCGTGGGACTCTGCTGCGCGCAGGCGCTGCTCGAGCGCGGCTGCCGCGTCACCGTCGTGGAACGAGGCGGCCCCGATCGCGACTCCTGCTCGCTCGGTAATGCCGGCTACATCTCGCCCAGCCACGTCTTTCCGCTCGCCTCGCCGGGGATCGTGAAGAAGGCCCTCGGCTGGATGGGCGATCCCGAGAGTCCCTTCTACGTTCGCCCCCGACTCGACCCCGATTTCCTCGCCTGGTCATGGCGCTTCTGGCGCGCCGCCACTCCGGCCCGCGCCCGCGCGGCGGGTCCGACGATCCTGGCACTCACGATCCAGAGCCGCGAACTCTTCGTCCGAATGGCGGAGCGGGCGGGGAACGAATTCGAACTCGTGACGGACGGCTGCCTGAATCTGACGCAGACCGAGCGAGGGTTGGCCGAGGAGGTGAAGGTCGCCGAGCGGGTGCGGGAACTCGGACAGCCGGCGGAAATTCTCGACGCGAAGGGAGTCTCCGCGCTGGAGCCCGATCTCACCCTGAACGTCATCGGCGGAGTCTACTATCCGCTCGACGCGCACATCACCCCGCAGCGATTCGTGGCCGTGCTGGAGCGCTGGGTGCGCGAAGCGGGGGCCGCCTTCGTCTGGAACGCCGAAATTCATGGCTGGCGTCGCGAGGGGCGCGTGGTCCGTGCCGCGCGGACGCAGCAGGGGGAAATCGAGGCCGATGCCTTCGTTCTCGCGGCCGGATCGTGGACGGGGCTCCTGGCGAAAGGGCTTGGCGTCTCACTTCCCATGCAGCCCGGGAAGGGGTACAGCATGACGATCCCGCGGCCGCGCGAGCGGATGCGCCGGTCGGTCCTTCTCCATGAGGCGCGCGTGGCCCTCACGCCGATGGGGAGCGCGCTCCGCGTCGGCGGGACCATGGAACTGACGGGACACGATCTTTCCATCAATCCACCGCGGCTCCGCGGCATCCAAAAGTCGCTGCGGTCGTACCTCCCGGCATTCTCGGAGGCCGAATTCGCGGCGGTGGAGCCGTGGTGCGGACTTCGCCCGTGCACGCCCGACGGGCTCCCGTACGTGGGACCGCTCGCGCGGTACGACAATCTCTCTGTAGCGGCGGGTCACGCGATGATGGGCCTCAGCATGGCCCCGGCGACCGGCCGCCTGCTCGCTCAGTTGATGACCGGCGAGCCGCCCACCATCGACCCGACTCTTCTTCGCCCCGACCGCTACGCGTAGCCGCGCCGGGGTGACACGCCGTGTTGGCGACCCTGACGAAAGGACTCCTCCGACCATGAACGACTCGATTCGCATACTCGGCGTGCCGGGTAGCCTCCGCCGTGGTTCGTACAATCGTGGCCTCCTGCGCGCTGCGGCGGAGGTCGCTCCGACGGGCGTCACCGTTGAGATCGCCGAGTTGTCGGCGTTGCCGCTCTACAACCAGGATCTCGAAGCGACCCCGCCGGCTTCAGTCCCCGCGTGGTGGGAAGCGGTCCGGGAAGCCGATGCCCTTCTGATCGCGACACCGGAGCACAATTACTCGGTTCCGGCGGTCCTGAAGAACGCCATCGA
>JANNMC010000113.1:0-1119 GCA_031397435.1 Candidatus Eiseniibacteriota bacterium | reverse complement strand
CGGAGCACGCGGCCGAGTGCCGGGGGGTACTGGTCGAGGATCTTGTAGAACTGCCGGCGCGTGTCGTTCGCGTTCTGGTTGAGTGCCGCCGCGGCCGGGACGGCCGGCTCGGGGGCCGCGCCCTCGGGCATCGCGAACGCGAAGGCGACCGCGTTGCCCGCGAGCGAGAGCTGCCCGTCTTGCGGCGCAGCGAACACGATCGGGCGAGGGGCGCACGAGGGTGCGCCAGTCATCAGGAACAGCGCGGCTCCGAGCAGCACGAGGCGAAACAGACGGAACGACGACAACTGCAACATGGGTGCCTCCTCGGCGCGCGCATCCTACACCGCGGAGTGTGCGAGCTAGTGGCGCCGCTGCGCGACTTCGAGTCGCAGCGCGCTCGCATGCGCGCCTACAGAGCGGAGCCGCGCTTCGCATCTGCGCGATCTGCCCTAGCTTGCTCGCGCTCCCCAACGGCGAGGCCACGTGCACCGACCCCTGCGAGATCCGCTGCTCTGGCTGATGGTTGCGGCGACGCTTGCGCTCGTGCTCCCGATCGCGCATTGGGGAATCCCGCACGTGAACGCGGACCACCGCGCGCACGCGTGGGGCAACGACGACCAGGTGCCGCTCGCCCCGCTCGCCGAGCTGCACAACGCGCTCGTCGAGGCGAGGCCCGACCGCAACGTCGCCTACCCGATGTTCCACTACTTGTTGTTGGGCGGCGCCTACGCGCCCTACCTCGGTGCACTGAAACTCGGCGGCGAGTTCGAACACCCGAGCGGCGAGTACCCGTTCGGGCTCGCCGACCCGGAGCGCGCGTTCCGCGTGCTCTCGTGGATCGGGCGCAGCCTCTCGATCCTGCTCGCGCTCGCCTGCGTCGCGGGCGTCTACTGGACGGCGCGCGCGCTCTGGAGCCGCAGCGCCGGCGTGTTCGCCGCGCTCGCGTGGCTGCTCGCCTTCCCGTTCGTTTATTACGCCCCACTTGGCAACCCCGACGGCCCGATGCTCGCGTGGACGAGCCTCGGCCTCGCAGCCACCGCCGAAGTGTTACGGCGCGGGCTCACGCCTGGGCGCGCCGCCTTGCTCGGCGCATTCGTCGCGTCACCGGTCCGGTCAATCAGATAGATTGCAGGCCAG
>JANNMC010000087.1:0-4332 GCA_031397435.1 Candidatus Eiseniibacteriota bacterium | reverse complement strand
GCCCGGTTGGTCGCTGAGCATCAAGTCGCACAGTGGATCAGTCGACACGCCGGCGGCCACACCAAGGCGGATCAGCGCCATCAGCGCCACATGGTATCGATAGACGCGTAGGGTCTCGAAGCTGACGACCCCTGTCCGGGGCGCGTTCGCGTTCTGGCTAATCCTCAAGGGAGTCGCCACGCCGGCGGCTCGATGAGGTGGGACGACCTGATCCGATGGATCGCAATGGAGGGTGGAGCATGCGCGTTGATGAAGTGGCGGAACCGAAAGGACAATCGTCGCCGCGGTCGCTGGCAAAGATTGCGGGTGTGTTCTACTTGCTTACATTTCTGACGGGAATCCTCGCTCTCGTCCTACGCGGCCCGTGGAGCCTCGCTAGCGGTCTCACGGCCGGCGCATGTTATATCGCCGTGACGCTGGTGTTCTATCGCCTGTTCAAGCCGGTGAGCGGGAGCCTCTCGTGGTTGGCGGCGTTCATCAGTCTCGCGGGAATCGCCATGGGACCCCTGAACCTTCTCCATCTCATCCCGTTCCAAATCCACTCCCTCGTATTCTTCGGGTTCTACTGTCTCCTCATCGGGTACCTGATTCTCAGATCGACCTTCCTCCCTCGAGCATTGGGTGTGCTGATGGTGATTGCTGGCCTGGGCTGGCTTACCTACCTCTCGCCCCCGCTCGCGAGGACTCTTTCCCCATACAACATGATTCCGGGCATTGTTGGGGAAGGAGTGCTCACCCTTTGGCTGCTAGCGGTCGGGGTCAACGTTCAACGATGGAACAACCAAGGAGATCGATCATGACCCGAGGCCGCGCTGCAGCCGCAGTTCTGCTGATCTTCATCACGCTGTCGCCGCCGATTGCGGCGAGAGCCGCTACGCTCCCCGAGAGGCTCGACGCGATCGCGGCCGGGGCATTCGCGAAGGACGGGCCCGGCGGCTCCGTCATCGTCGTGCATGACGGGAAGACGCTGCTACGTAAGGGTTACGGCATGGCCGACCTCGAGCTTGGCGTACCCGTGAAGCCCGAGATGGTCTTCCGCATCGGATCGATGGGCAAGCAGTTCACCGCCGTCGCGATCCTCCAGCTCGTGAAGGAAGGAAAGGTGAAGTTCGACGATCCGCTGTCGAAGTACGTTCCCGACTTTCCGGGGGCTGAGGCGATCACGGTCGAGCAGTTGCTCACGCACACGTCGGGAATCAGGAGCTACAACGACGTGCCGAGCGCTCTGATCGGCATCCGCGAGGACAAGACGCCGATGCAGCTGGTCGATGGCATTCGGAACGAGAAGCCCGCCTTCGCGCCCGGCGAGAGTTGGATGTACAGCAACAGCGGCTACCTCTTCCTCGGCATCATCATCGAGAAAACAAGCGGAATGAAGTACGCAGACTACATGCAGACGAAGCTCTTCACTCCTCTCGGCCTGAAGAACACCTTCGTCGAAGACGAGGGCCAGATCGTGGCGGGACGGGTGAAGGGCTACGCGATCGGCCCCGACAATGTGCTTCGGAATGCCGGCTACATGAACATGACCTTTCCATACGCCTCGGGCTCGATCGAGACGAACGTCGACGACCTCGCGAGGTGGAACGAGCTCCTCGTTGCGGGCAAGGTGATCGACAAGGCGCTCGTCGATCGCGCGTGGACCGAGTCCAGGATGAAGGACGGCCAGCCGACCGGCTACGGATACGGCTGGTATGTGAGCGATGAAGACGGAGTGCACTTCGTCGTGCATGGGGGCGCAATCACGGGCTTCAGGAGCAGCGCCGTGCTCGCTCCCGAGAAGAAGCTCTTCGTCGGGGTTCTGCACAACGCACTCAGCTCGGGGAACGACATGCTTTACACTCTGAAGCACATCACGATGCGACTCGCGCTCGAGGCGCTCAAACAGAGCTGGAACACGACACCGGTAGCCATGTCGGACGGCGCGAAGAAGCAATTCACCGGTATCTACGATTTCGGCGGCGTGAAGCGCACGGTGAGGTTCGAGGACGGGAAGCTCAGCGCCCAGCAAGAGGGCGGGTCACCGTTCGCGCTCATTCCGGTCGCGAAAGACGAATTCGTCTACGACAAGGCGTTCACTCGGCTCAAGTTCACGATGGCGTCGTCGGGCGCGATCGAATCGGTTGTTGCCATCTCACGCGGACAGCCCACGCAGCCGGGGAAGCGCGTTGCGGATGCTCCCGTTGCACGTAAAGCGATCACGGTCTCCGAGGAGAAGCTCGACAGGACGCTCGGCGTCTACGAGCTCGAGCCTGGCTTCCGGCTCACGATCACACGTGAAGGGACGCTGCTCTTCATGCAGGCCACGGGACAGGGCCTCGCAGAGGCGTTCGCCGAGTCGGAGACGAAGTTCTTCTTCAAGGTAGTCGACGCGCAGATCGAGTTCGCGATCGGTGATGACGGGCGCGCCTCGGTGCTGACGCTCTTCCAGGGCGGAGGCGTGATGCCGGCGAAGAGGGTGGAATAGGGGTGAGCCTTGGCGCTCGACTTCCTGCCTATCGGCCCAGGAGTACGATTTCGGCGATCTGCATCGCGATGGCCTTCGTGGCATCGGCGATCGTCGGGAACGTAAGACGGAGGGGTGCCGCTCTCCAACGGGCCGGGCGAGTGCGCGCTCTAGCGCCCGCCCGGCTATTTTACCGCGGCCGCTCGTGGGTCCGTGTGTATTCCAACGCTCGCTTCGTCAGCTCCGGATTTTGCAATCCGACAGCTCGAGCCATTTCGAGAGCGGTATCGTACGAATGACCCATGTCGAGTACGAGCCACGGCAGTAGCGCGGCGCCGACGCGATTCCCGCTCGCGCAATGGATGAACATCGGCTTGTGGGGCCCGTGGGCGACTAGGTGGTGGCGGAACGCCGTGAACTTCGAGTCACTGAAGTCCGCGGGGGTGACTGGAATCGGCAGGTAGTTCAGTTGCACGGAGCGCGCGGCCGCCGCCTCGTCGAAGCCTCGCGACTCTCCGGCCGCGCGCAGGTCGAGGACATCGTGAATGCCCGCCTTGGCCAGCGCTTCGAGCGCATCGGCGCTCGGCTGCCCGCCGGTCACGAGCCAGGGATACGGACGGCACGCGTTCTCGACGCCGGTGAGCTGCGACAGCAACTGATCCTCGACGGGAGGCGTGCTTGCGGCAACGGAGGCGACGAAGCCGTAGGCAAGAATCGGGAGAATGCAGGCTGCGGCGACGAGCCGATTGTGAACGATCATGGCTACCTCCTCCTGGAAGAAGCTCCCGGCGACCGGCCGGTCGATCCGATCAATTCCGGCGCACGGGGACCTTCTCGATGCGACGAGATGCATGACCGATGCCGGTTTCGAAGTCGCCGTATCTCATGCAGGCAGTGAGATGGGGCCGCCAGTATGGCTCCAGGTCGTCGCTGCCCGATGCCATTTTCGGGTAGCCCCTGACATTCTGGCATCCACGCGGGCGGAACGACCCGCCGCGGATTCTGTTATGAGGGCACCAGGACGAAGCCTCGGCCCACGTCCAGTGAGGGAGCGAGACTGCCGGTCGATTTTTGCCTCGGGAAAGCCCGCCGTCGCGTTGTGCGTACGCCCGCCAGCCGATGATCCCGGCGGCGTGTTCAACCCTGTGAGTGTCCCATCGTCCGGTCCATCCACCGTCGGAGCACTCGCCACGTCACGAGCCCGATCATCGCCAACCCGAGCATGAACAGCGGATAGGTTACCCACCACGGGTAGCCGTGCATCTCCCGCGCGGACCCCGTCATCATGGTGAACTCCGACATCCCCCCGATCCCCGCGAGCACGCCAAGCGGCAGGAACACCACGTTGATGACCATCAGATTCTTCAGTAGTATATTCATGTTGTTGTTGATGATGCTCCCGCGCACGTCCATGAGGCCCGAGAGCACCTCGGAGTAGATCGCGGCCTGCCGGGCGCACTGAGTGTTCTCGATGATCAAGTCGTCGAGGAGCCGCGTATCTTCCAGCGAGAATCCAAGCCGCTCCGCCGAAGCCCGGAGGCGTGCGAGCGCTCCACCGTTCGATTCGATGGCGGTGATGTAGTAAATCAGGCCCTCACTCAGTGCGAACATCCGCAGCAGGTGCTCGTTGCCAATCGAAGTGTTTAACTTTGATTGTACCTCTCGCGCTATTTCCTTGATGACGCGAAGGTGCTCGAAATAGTGACGCACCACCTCCATCAACTCTCGTAGCACGAGGTCGTGGAGCGAGCCGACCGGCCGTGTCCGCTGTCTCACCAGATCCGGACCCTCTTTGGCCGTGACGAAAGTGATGCGATCACCCTGAAGTACGATCCCAACGGACGATACTTCGAATATCCTGGCGGCGCGGAACAATGCGGGGTCGG
>JANNMC010000060.1:0-9159 GCA_031397435.1 Candidatus Eiseniibacteriota bacterium | reverse complement strand
TCGTCCGGATGAGCGTCGGCGGCGTACGCGACGAGGCGGAGATCCGCGGACATCGCCGCACCTACATCGGCGCGCGCCCCGGAAAGATTCTTCGTTCGCTTCAGGAGTGTCACTCCAACAACCCCGTTTTCATGATCGACGAGCTCGACAAGCTGGGAAACGACGCGACGGGCGATCCCGCGGCGGCGCTTCTGGAAGTGCTCGATCCGGAGCAGAACCAGCGCTTCGTCGATAACTACATCGAGCTGCCGTTCGATCTCTCGGAGACGCTCTTCATCACCACGGCGAACGTCCTCGATTTCATCCCGTCGGCACTCCTCGATCGCCTGGAGGTCATCGCGCTCCCGGGCTACATGGAGGAGGAAAAGCTCCAGATCGCCCGGAAACACCTGATCCCCCGCGAGGCGCGGGAACACGGACTGGCCGAGACCGATCTCGACTTCGAGGACGCGGCCCTCCAGAAGATGATGCGCGAGTACACGCGAGAGGCGGGTGTGCGCCAGCTGGAGCGCGCCATCGACACCTTCTGCCGGAAGGCGGCGCGGCAGCGGACCACCGGCTACACGGGATCGTGGCGCTACCGCCTGGAGGATGTGGAACCGGTGCTGGGCCCGCCCTACTTCACCCCGGAGATGGCGGAGGGGAAGGCGGAGATCGGCGTCGCCACCGGACTCGCCTGGACGACGACCGGCGGCGACCTCCTTCTCATCGAGGCGCTGAAGATGCGCGGCGCCGGGCGCGTCATCGTGACCGGACAGCTGGGAGACGTCATGAAGGAGTCGGTGCAGGCGGCGCACTCCTACACGCGCGCCCGCGCCGAGCTCCTGGGAATTTCTCCGACTCTCTTCGATGAGTACGACCTTCACATCCACTTCCCCGAGGGAGGGGTGCCGAAGGATGGGCCCTCGGCCGGAATCACGATCGTGATGGCGATCGCTTCAGCCCTGGCCGACGCGCCGCTACGAAACGACGTGGCGATGACCGGCGAGGTGACGCTCCGCGGCAAGGTCATCTCGGTCGGAGGGCTGCGCGAAAAGGTGATGGCCGCCTACCGAGCCGGGATTCGAACCGTCGTCTTTCCCGCCGACAATCTGAAGGATCTCGTGGAGATCCCCGAGAGCGTGCGCTCGGCGATGAAGTTCCTCCCGGTGGCCACCGTGGACGAGGTATTTCAGCATGCGTTTGTCGGCGTCGCCGAGCGGATCGCCGAGCTGGAGGCAAAACAGGCCGCGGCCCTGGCGCGGAAGAAGAAGGCCCGGGCGCGCGCCACGAAACTGAAGAAGCAAGCAGCCCGCGTGCGCGTCGCCAAGCCCGAGCGAAACGGCAGGAGCCGCGGCCGCCTCAAGCGCGCGGCCAAGAGCCGGTAACGCTCCGCCCCGCGGGGCGCGGCGAGAGCATTGTCTCCGCCACGATCCATCCCGACAACATCACGAACGGCGCCCGCAGGTCGGTTACGGGAAGCCACTCGAAGTAGGCATAGGCCTGTCCTCCGACGAGCGCCATGAAGAGCGCGACCCGCCAGAAAAGACCAGCCGCCCCTCGCCAACTCCATGAAGCCCCGCGCTCCGCGATCCAGCGGTGAAGGACGCCCATGTAGATCGAGGCGCCGAGCAGAACGCCTTGCCAGGGATCGAGGCGCCACACCGAAGGCGCCAGCCCGACGAGCGCGATTCCGACGATGAACGATGCCGCTGCGGCGGAAAGCATCAGAGCGGTCATCCCCATCTCACTTCTCCCAGGCGGCCGCGGCGCAGCTGATGGCCGCGACCGCGGTGCCGCCCGCGCAACCGATCGCCTCGTGGTACGGAACGGCAGGAGCGATCTGGTTGGAGATCGAGACCCCCTGCGCGCAGAGCTGCGGTCCCAGCGTCTCGAAGCAGGTCATGAACTTCTGGCGGTTGACGCGCTCCGGAGAGAGAAGCGGCGCGCCGGGAGCGGGCGCCATCCTCAGATCGGCCTCACGGATCCAGCCGCGGATTCCGCCGATCACGATCGGCTTGAAGCCAATCTCGTCGGGCCGGGGATCGCGCCCCCAGAGAAGCTCGGCGCTCGACACAGCCGACTCCCCCTCCGACTCGATGAGTGTGACGAACGTCGCGTGGGTTGGATCGCCGGCCGTGGTGTAGGGGAGCGTCGTGAGCGCGATGGCGCGATCGCGGCTGCTCCGTCCGACGGCGCGGACCACGTACTCCGAGGCGAATGTCAGCCGGTCCGAGCCCGCCTCGTCCAGCGCGCGCCGAACGAGCGGGTGCGCGGCCGCGGTCGACGCGGCCCTCGTGACCTGAGCGCGATCGGAGATCCACGCCGCCTCCCGGGCAAGCGCCTGGTCTCCCGAGGGCTCGGGAGCGGTGACACGACTTCCCTCCTTCTGACTGCACGCTCCGAGAAGGAGCGCGAGGGGAAGGACGACGGCGGCGAGAATGATGTTCTTCATGACGACACCTCCCTGAATCGGTGAGGCGCGCGGGCGGGAAGACGGAAGGCTAGGGCGCGGCGATGGAATGCACGAATCGTTCCCGAGCGGATGGAATCGTGGTCGTGACGCGTGCGGAAGTTAGGGGCGGACCGGGGCGAGCGGGGAGCGAATGCCGCGTCGGACTTCCGACGGCGTCGGAACTAGTGGAGCGCGGGGATCGAGTGGCTGAGCGTCAGCGAGGCGCCGTAGTCGGTGTCTTTCACTTCGGTCGGCTTGCTCCGGGTGACGCGGGCGATCCGTCCCTCCAGCGCCACGGCCGCGCCGCGGAACGCCGGGATCCGCTGGAGCGCCACCTGCAAGCGCCCCGAGACGAACTTCTCGTTGACGCCGCGCGATTCAAGATCTCGATCGTTGTAGACCACGTAGGGCGTCACGAGAACGCGATCGGCGACCGCTTCACAGCGGAGTTCGAACGTTGCCTGCAAGGTGCGGTCGTCGAGATCCAGTTCGTCGCGCCTGTCGTTTTCGATTCCGATGGCGAGCGTGCTCGTAACCCTTCCCGGAAGGCGGCGGGTGGCGAACGCCGAACCGGCGATCACCTTCCGCTTTGCCGCCACGCCCAGGTTGTCGTCGAAGAGCGCCACGTCGAAGCGTGCGCTGGTCCGGCCGCCCATCGGCTCCGCGGCCGTGAACTCGCTCGAAAGCCGCTTCTCGGTGAAGTCGGTTTGAGCACCGCGGTGATGGATCCGGATGAGGATCGGCGTGACGGAGGAGGAGGGGCCGAGAGCAAGGCGCGTTCCCAGCGCCAGCCGCTCGACCGACACGGTAGGGACCCCGCCAAAGGCGCCGAACGGCGTCGTCACCGGACCGATGCGCGCGTCGGGCTCCTCGAAGCGGTAGTCGCCAAATACTTTCATAAAATCCCGAAACGTGCGGCTGACCGAGAGAGCGCCGCCGCGGCGGTCGGAGATCGCGTAGGGGTTCAACTCCGTGGCCAGGTCGGGCTGATAGCGGAATCCCTCGACGCGGAGGTCGGCGCCGGCCAGCCGGCCGGCGACCTCCGTGCGAAGGCCGGTGCGCGAGCGTCCGCTCTCCACGCCCTCGATGGTGCGATGGCGCACGGTTGCCAGATCGCCCGCCCAGCGCCAGCCGCCGGGGAGCGTCATCGCGCCCGAGCCGCCGTAGACGGCACGGGCACGCGTGGCGGTCTGAACGCCGCCCGGGGTCGGGTCGTCGTGCGTGTAGCCGCCGTACGCCGAGACGCGAAGCCGCGACCCGAGCGACCGCGAGAGCCGCGCGGCGTAGAGATCGCTCCGCGCCTCCCGTGCCGCGCCGCCGGCGGAGCGGGGATGCGATTCGAGGGCCACGTAGGTCTCCAGCGTGCCGACTCGGCCGCCGTTCCACGTGGCCTGCGCCGCGCGCCGGGGGACGGGGCTCGCGAAGAGCGGCGCTCCCGCGGCCAGAGCTGGCGCGAGATCGCCCCACTCCACCGTGGCGCGCTTCGTCGTGAGGCGGATTATCATCCGCTCCGGCGACCCGGAGCCGTTCTTCGTGTCGTCGATCCGGAGCCGCCAGAGGGCGTTTGCCTCCAGACGCGTGTTCGCGCCGAGGGTGGCGGAGATCGAGGAGCGCGACCAGTGGGTCACCGAACCGTCGGCTCCGCGGTACTTCGTGCTCGCCTGGGTGAGACCGGCATCCATGCTGACGCGCACCCGGCGAGACGTGTCGCCGTTGACATCACCCTCCCGGTCGGAGGGTTTCTCGCCCGGCCCCACGCAGAGAAACGTGATCGGCGCCGAGCCGACGCTCTGCGGCGACTCCACCACGAATTGGAGACGATGCTCGCCCAGCCGCCGCGTCGGAAGCGGCCCCGCCAGGGTGACCGTGTCGGGCCGGCCCGATTCCAGGAATCCATAAGCCAGCGCCACGAACTCTCCATCCATGTAGAAGGCGCCTCGATAAGGCCCGGTCCCGATTCCCGTAACGACCGCGCGGGGGCGAAGCGTGTCGCCGGCGGCGATCACCGTGCCCGGGAGCGGCGATTCCAGGAAGACCGATCCGATGGAGATGCTCGCGCCTATCGCCGGCGTGACGAGCGCGCGGGTGAGGATGAGCGTGCTGTCGCCGGGAAAGGTGTTGGTGCGAATTCGCGATGACGCCGCGAACGTGTAGGGCAGACCGGTCTCGTCGTAACCCTCGAAGACGAGTTCCAGGCCCAGCGCTCCACCGCTGGCGGCGGCCTGGGAGCGCGAGAGCGTGATCGGAACCGTGAGCGCGGCCGACCCGAACCGCGGAACCTGCGCGTAGAACGGCACGTCCGTGTAGATGGAGGGAACGATGGAGAAGGGGCCGTTCAAGGTGAGTTCGTCACCGGGGTAGAAGCGATAGCGCGCGCGCGTGAAGGTGGCCGACGTTCCCGCGGTCTCCCGCACGCCGATCGTGACCGGCGAGGGAAAGTCGGGGACCAGCGTGATCGATTCGTAGAGCCCCGACGCGCCGACGCGCTCCACGTTGGCACGCGGGGAGACGGTGAAGGTGATAAGCGGCAGATCGGTCGAGCTGTTCTGGGGATCGGGCGCCTCGATGACGTTCACCTTCATTCCGTGGAGATGGCCAAAGGTCATCGGCTGGATCGGTTTCAGGAAAACGGTATCGCCCAGTGCGGACCATCGCGGCGCCTGAAGCGAGAGGAGGGTGCCGGACTGACCCGAGTCGAGATCGGCGACCGAAAAGGCGCCGCTCTTCGCCGTCGGTTGATCGAACACGACGTAGAGCTCGGCCTCGGGGGCGACGCGATCGGCGTTGCTCCGCGGATAGGTCGCGATCTGGGAGATCGGGGACGCGATCGCCTCGCCCGGAAGCGCGGCGCTCGTGGCGAGCAGGCCGGCCGAAAGCGCCAACCACGGGAGCGCGGCCCTCGCCCACGCCGCCACCTGGCGAGATCTGGAGCGCGCGTGGAACAGGGATTGCGACATGGCGGCAAGGACCTCTATCATGGGGGCCTATGGTAACAAGAAAGCGCGCTCCCGCAACGACTTCCCGCAGGCGACCGGTGGCCATCCTGGGGGCGACCGGCACCGTCGGGCAGCGCTTCATCCAGTTGATGGAGCACCACCCCTGGTTCGAGGTGGCCGAGGTCATGGCCTCCGACCAGAGCGCGGGGAAGTCGTACGTGGAAGCGGTCGGCTCCCGCTGGAAACTCCCGGGCTCCATTCCCGCTTCGGTCGCCAAGTTGAAGGTGAAGCGGCCGGGCGACCCGCTCCGCTCGAGGCTCCTCTTCTCGTCGCTCGATGCGGTCGTGGCGGGAGAGGTGGAGGCGCACTACGCGAACCAGGGACACCTCGTCTCCTCCAACGCACGAAATCATCGCATGGGGGCCCTGATTCCCCTCGTGATCCCGGAAGTGAACCGCGACCATCTGGAAATGCTCGATCGCCAGCCCTACAAGAAGGGTGGGATCGTCACAAACCCCAACTGCTCGACCATCGTCCTGGCGCTGGCGCTGGCGCCGCTCCACCGCGCCTTCGGCGTGGAGCAGGTGATCGTGACAACCTTTCAGGCAACGAGCGGCGCCGGCTATCCGGGTGTGCCCTCCCTCGACATCCTCGGCAACGTGATTCCCTACATCGCGGGCGAGGAGGGGAAGATGGAGAGCGAAACGCACAAGATCCTCGGAAGCCTGGGAAAGAAGGGCATCGACCCGGCGGAGTTCGCCCTGAGCGCGGCCTGCCATCGCGTCGCGGTGCTCGATGGGCACCTGACCGCGGTGAGCGTGAAGTTTCGCCGCCGCCCCACGCGGAAGACCTTCCTCGCCGCGATCTCCGCCTTCCGCCCGCTGGCGAAGCTGGGACTCCCGAGCGCGCCGGCACAGCCGATTCTCTATCGCGAGGAAGACGACAGGCCGCAGCCTCGCCTCGACGCCGATCGCGACGGGGGAATGGGGATCACGATGGGACGCCTTCGCCCCTGCAGCGTGCTCGACTGGAAGTTCGACGCGCTGGGACACAACGTGATACGCGGCGCCGCGGGCGCGGCGATCCTGAACGCCGAGATACTCGAAAGCGAAGGACGCCTGTAGCCCTCATGTCCCGCGGCCGCGACATCGTCTTCGTTCGCCACGGCGAGACCGACTGGAATCGCGAGAAGCGGCTCCAGGGCTCGACCGGCGCGCCGATCAACGATGCGGGGAAGGAACAGGCGAAGGGGCTGGCGCGGCTTCTCTGGGAAGTGCCGCTTCAGGCGATCTACTCGAGCGAGTTGCCGCGCGCGCTGGAGACCGCTTCGTACGTCGCGGGACCGCACAGTCTGAACATCACGACCGACGCGCGCCTGAACGAGATTCATCACGGCGAGTGGGAAGGAATGCTGGAGGCCGATCTCCCCGATCCGGAGCGCTACCTCCGCTGGCGGGAGGATCCCAGTTCGGTCGATCTGCCCGGCATCGAGCCGCTCCAGACGGTCCATGACCGCGCGGTCGGCGCGATGAAGGATATCCTGGGCCGCCACCCCGAAGAGGAAAAGGGGCTCATCGCGGTCGTCTCCCATCAACTGGTCCTGGCCATTCTCAAGTGCTACGTGTTCGATCGCCCGTGGAGTCAAATCCGAAAGCACGCGCTGAGCGTTGCTTCCTACGAGGTGATCACGGTCGGCGAGGGATTCACGCCCCGTCCCTGACCGAAACCTAGGGGGCGATTCCGGGGTTCAAGACTTCATGGCTCAAATGCGACTCGCACCCGCTTCGCGCCTCGTGCAATCGTCGATATCCCTTGGCCTCCAAGGGGTTGCGGCGTTTGCGCTGGCCCTGACGCTACTCCTGTCCGCCTCGCCGGCCGCCGCCACCCAGTTCCGGCAGGCCCTGGCCGACACCGTTCGCGAGACCGATCCGACCCCCTCGCCGGACGGGAAGTGGCTCGCCTTCACCATGGCCAAGAGCGGGACGCTCACGGACATCTGGGTGATGCCAATCGGCGGTGGCGAAGCGCGCCGGGTCACCGACGAGCCGGATTCGGCCCGTGCCATGACTCCCACCTGGGCACCCGACTCCAAGTCACTCCTCTACGTCTCGACGCGCGACCGCCAGTACGGCGTCTACAAGATCCCGCTCGAAGGGGGCGGGGCGAAGCGGATGTCGCATGGACCGGGGAACCACCGTTTCGCGTCTCATTCGCCGGACGGATCGCAAATCGTGTTCGCCTCGAATCGCCTCGATTCGGGCTCGCTCTATGGCTACAACCTCTACCTCATGCGTCCCGACGGAGAATCGAGCAGCAACGTGGCGCGGCAGATCACCAACATGGGTGGAAGCCCGGGACATCCGACCTGGTCTCCCGATGGCAAGTGGATCTCCTTCGTCTCGAAGGATGTCGACACGACGAAGGTCGTGAGCGTCGGCACGGGAATGACCTCGAAGAAGACCGCCATCTTCGCCCTGTTTCGCGTATTCAAGGTTTCCGTCGACGGCGGGAAGCCGATTCAGCTCTCGGGCCTTCGGCCCTCGGAGGAGAAGGACGAGGACGTCTGGCCGACCTGGTCGCCCGACGGCAAATGGATCGCCGTCGCGAAGCGGGCCAACATGAAGAATGACGTCTGGCTTGTCGACGCGGAAGGGAAGCGCCCGGCGGTGAAGGTTACGACTACGGGGAATTGCTCCAAGCCGACCTGGTCGCCCGACGGGAAGGAAATCTGGTACACCGTCATGGATAAGGGGGGCGAGGACATCTGGGTGGCGAGCGACATCACCATCCCGCCGGCGCCAGCCCCGGCCAAGAAGGCTCCGAAGTTCAAGCCGGTGCCCGCGACCAAGGGATCCGCCACGACGAAGCCGGCGCCCCCCAAGACGAAACCGTAGGCCGCTACTACGGCTTCGCCGTTCCCTTCGGGCCGACCTGACGCTTCATCCGCGACGCCACGGTGTCGACCTTGATGCCGAGATTCTTCGCGATCGCTTCCCAGCCCTTGCCATCCCGCCGCATCGTCACCACCTGTTCGGGCGTGACGCCCGGCTTCCGGCTGGCGCGCGCGAATCCGTAGACCATCGCCACCTCGCCGTAGCCAAGTCCCCACGCCGCATGCTGCGCGCGGAGCGTGTCGGGGCTGGTGCGAAACTGGCCCGCCAGCCGCGTCACCACCATCGTTTCACCCTCGGGCGTGGCCGACTCCTGATTGAGCCGCGCGACCATCCGCTGGATACGCGTGAGGGCCGTCTCCTTGCTGGAGACCGGACCGCCAACCGTGGTCATGTTGGTTGTCGGTGCATCATCCGCATCCGCCGATGCGGGCAGGAAGAGCGCGCCCGAAGAGGCGGCCGCGAAGAGGAGGAAGAGCGCGAGCAGGGAGGCGCGGGGCGAGTGAATACGGGGATCGCGATTCATGCCGGTTTCTCCTCCTTGAGAGACGGACGCGAACGGAAGCGCGTGTCCGTGGGTTCGTCCATGCGGGGCTGCCGTGACCGGTGCCGAGTCTAACGCAAGAAGGTGACCTTGCGCGTGGCGACTCCGTCGGCCGTTTGAACGCGGAAGAAGTAGACCCCCGCCGCGGCGGGACCACCGGCGTCATCGCGCCCGTCCCAGCGCGCGCGCTGCTCGCCCGCGGGCGCGTCGCGATCGTCGAGCGTCCGCATCAGGGCGCCGTGCACGTCGAACACGCGCACGCGCACGCGGCCAGGGCGCGCGTTGGTGTATGAAATCGAAGCCTCGCCCTGCGCGGGATTTCGCGAAACGAGGCGCGCCGCGATCGTTCCCCGG
>JANNMC010000051.1:0-7425 GCA_031397435.1 Candidatus Eiseniibacteriota bacterium | reverse complement strand
CACCTCCCCGAGGTCTATCTCTTCGCCTCGATCATCGACCTGCTGGAGAAGAAGAAGCCGAACGGGGGAGTGGAAGAGGGTGTCCACCGAGACGTAATTCTCATGTCCGACGCGGACGCGCGACGAGCGATAGGCGCGCTTCCGCTCCTCGGAGCGAAGCGAGGTCAGCCCGTGCGTGGCACGCGAAACGAAGTTGAAGTAGTCCATCTTCAGGAGATTGCCGCGCTTCTTGTCCACCACCAGCCCCCGCACGACGAACTGGGGGTCGTACGTCAGGCTCAGGATCTCGGGGGAGTAGCCGCGGGATTCCACGAGCTTCTTCTTCGTCAGGTCGAACGCCAGTTCCTCGACCGGAATGGGATCGTAATGCGCGAGCGTGTGGTCGAGGTCGAAGCCGATCGCGCGGATTCTCGTCATACGGAGATTCCGATTCACGAAGACGCGGTGGCGTCGGGGAATTCGATGCTCGCGGGAGCGGAGCGCTCGGGCTGACGGATCGCGTGGAGCGGCTGGCGCTCCGCCGACCGGCGAGCCGTTCTTGGGAGGAACCGGATCGTCTCGCTTCGATTCGTTCATGGGCGCATTGTACCTCACTTGACGCGTTTGGTGCCCGGCCTCTACGCTGCAGCCATGAACCTCTGTCTCTATGAAGATCCGGCCGTTCGCGGCTTCGGGCCGCATACGCTTCTCCGCCCGGTATTCGGGCTCCGCTGCGGCGCCTTCACGCTGGTGGAGAAACTCGTCCGCGCGTTCCCCGACGCCACGCTCGCGCTCATGGTCCGGCCCGAGTTGGAGGAGTGGACGCGGCTCCTCTACCCGACCGCCTCGGTGGGCGAACCGCCGGAGGAGGAGACCCTCTTTATCAACGGACGGCTCTGCATGACCGACGACGAGGTGCTTCACTTCCTTGCCGCGTCGCCGCTGGAGGCCTCCTTCATGGCTGACGGGACCCTCTTCGCGGCGAAGGTCTCGGCGGGGCGGGTGGCGCACGTCGCGCGCTGGCTGCGCGAGGGGAAGCCGGAGAAGGCATTCGAGGAACTCCGCTACCCGGCCGAGGTGAACGCCTTCCTGGCGCGATCCGCGGCCGATCTCATCCGGTGGAGCCCGCGCCAGATCGTGCAGGACTTCCGCTACGCCTTCCAGGCGGGAACCGTGCGGGGGCGGATCGATCCGGGGGCTCACGTCCTCCAGGCCGACGCGGTGCACGTCGCCCGGGGTGCCCGCGTGATGCCAGGGGCCGTCTTGAACGCCGAGGGGGGCCCGATCCTCATCCAGGAGAACGCGGTCGTGGAGCCGCTCGCGTACATCGAGGGCCCCGCCGTGATCGGCGAAGGTTCGCGTGTGAAGGCGGGCGCCCAGATCCGTGAGGGAACGGTGATCGGTCCCGTCTGCAAGATCGGCGGAGAGGTGGAAGCCTCGGTCTTCCAGGGGTACGCCAACAAGCAGCACGACGGCTTCGTCGGGCATTCGTACGTCGGGGAGTGGGTGAACCTGGGCGCCGGGACCATCACGAGCGATCTCAAGAACAACTACTCGAACGTTCGGACATTTGCCTCTGCCGACGACTGGCTGGAGGGGAAGGGGACGGATAGCGGGCAGCGGCTTCTGGGACTCACGGTGGGGGATTACACGAAGACCGGCATCGGCGCCACGTTTCCGACCGGGGCGGTCGTCGGGATCGGGTGCAATCTCTACGGGACGGCGCTTCAGCCGACCTACGTCCCCTCGTTCGTCTGGGGAACTCCCGATTCGCTCGTGGAGCATCGGATCGGCGACATGATCGAGACCGCCGCGCGAGCCATGGAACGCCGCAAGATCGAGTTCCGCGTGGAGTACGACTCGCTGATCCGCCAGGCCTTCGATGACACCAGCGCGGAGCGGGGTCGTTACCTTGCCGCCGCCGCCGGGCGCGCCGCGGCGCCGACACGGGGGCGCGCGTGAGACCGACCTGGTCCGACCAGCGGGCGTCCGGTTTTGGAGGCTCGCTCCCGCCGGTCGTGAAAACGCTTCTGATCGCGAATGTCGCCATCTTCACCTTCCAGCTTCTGGCCCAGGCGCTCGCCCGAACCCGCCTCGACCAGATGTTCGGACTCGTCCCCTTCGACGTCACGCATCACTTCTTCCTCTGGCAACTGGTCACCTATCTCTTCCTCCACGGCGGGATCTTCCACCTGGCGCTCAACATGATCGCGCTCTGGATGTTCGGGGGGGAATTGGAAGAGACGTGGGGGAGCGAGCGCTTCGCTCGCTTCTACTTCGTGACCGGTATCGGCGCCGGGCTCAGCTCGGTCCTCACGGCGTGGAACTCCTACATTCCGATCATCGGGGCGTCGGGGGCGATCTACGGACTCCTGGCAGCCTACGGAATCCTCTTTCCGGATCGTACGCTGCTTCTTTACTTCGTCATCCCGATCAAGGCGAAGTGGTTCGTTCTCATCCTCGGGCTCATCACCTTCTGGTCGAGCCTCGCGGCCTCGGGAAGCGGCCTCGGGAAGCGGCGTCGCGCACGTGGCGCACCTGGGCGGGATGCTCTTCGGGTGGCTCTATCTCAAGGGCTGGCGTCCCGGATCGGGGCTCCGGCTCCCGTCGTGGAAGGAGTGGAAGGAGTCGCGGCGGCAGGCGAAATTGAGGAAACAGTTCCGCGTCTACTATCGCGACTCGCGCGGCAAGGACCCCGACCGCGACGAGGAGTAGGTGCCCGGCTTCAAGAACCTCTTCGAGCGGCCGGAAGTGTCGTCGGTCCGCCGGCGCGACGATGGCGTGCTGGAAGTGAGGGTCACCGGCCTCGCCTGCGATTCCATCTGCGTTCGCCGCACCGACGCGGCCCTTCGATCGCTCCCGAACGTTTCCGCCGTACGCTTCACGCCCGATCCCGACGTCTTTCTCGTGGAAACGAACGGGCCACCGCCGGATCAGCCGGCGATGGCCCGCGTCGTTCATGCGATGGTCGTAGCTCCCTGGGCCCGGAGGCTCCTCGCGGCCCTGGCCGAGCGCCTCGGGCGTCCCCGCTCCTAGCCGATCACCCTGCCGATCATCCTCCGCCTGCCGAAACCGGCGCACCCGCTCCGGTTCGTAGGCTCGTCATGATCTCCTGAAGCGCGCTCCGGCCGGGGCGAACCTGCTCCAGCGTGAGTGACGAGAGCGGCTGCTCGACCATGCCCACCTCGCGGTCGAAGGCCGGCTTCTCGGGATTCGCGAAGAGAACCCCCGTCACGAACTTTCCCTCTTCTCGCGCCTGGCGAAGCGTGACCATGGCCCGCATGCCGTCGCTTGGATCGTAGTCGTGATCGAGTTTCTTCAGCGTCACGCGTGATCCGTCGAAGAGCCGGACCTCGCGCGTTTCCCCCGGGGCATAGTCGACCATGATCGGCTCGTGCGCGGGAACGTAGGAAACGTCGTGCAGCGGCGCGTCGTGCTCTTTCACGTTGTCGTACGACTTCGTCGATCCCTCGTGGTTGTTGAACGTCACGCAGGGGGAGAGGATGTCGATGACCGCCGTCCCGCGATGCGAGAGGGCCGCCTTCAGGATTGGCCGGAGCTGCTTCGGGTCGCCGCTGAAGGAGCGCGCCACGAAGCCGCAGCCGAGCTCGATCGCCAGGGCGCAGAGATCGATCGGCATCATCTCATTCACGCGGCCGGTCTTCGCCCGCGTACCGACGTCGGCGGTCGCGGAAAACTGGCCCTTGGTTAGTCCGTAGACGCCGTTGTTCTCCACCAGGTAGGCAACCGGCACGTTGCGGCGGATCAAGTGGACGAACTGCCCCATTCCGATCGAGGCGGTATCGCCATCGCCGGAGATGCCGAGGAGCTGAAGTTCGCGGTTCGCGACGTGGACCCCCGTGGCGATCGACGGCATCCGCCCGTGCACGGCATTGAAGGCGAAGGAACGGCTCATGAAGTAGGCCGGCGTCTTGCTGGAGCAGCCGATGCCGGAGAGCTTGGCCAGGCGGTGCGGCTCCAGTCCCAGCTCGAAGGCGGCCGTGACGATGCTGTTGGTGATGGCGTCGTGGCCGCAACCGGGGCAGAGGGTCGACTTCGATCCCTTGTAATCCGCCTGCGTGAGGCCGATCCGATTCTTCGCGGCGCCAGGGGGCGGGCCGGGTACGGGATTCGTCGCGGCGGTGCTCATCGAACCGAAACCTCCTCGCGCTCTAGGCTTCGGACCCCCTCCACGATCGACACGGCGTCGATCGGGAGGCCGTCGTAGTGGAGGATCGAGCGCAGGCGCGGCGCCAGATCGGGCATGTCCATCTTGAGGAGCGACGCCATCTGGGCGTCGCGATTCTGCTCCACCACGTAGACGCGCTCGCACGATTCGACGAACGCCCTCACGTCGGGGTGGAACGGATAGGCTTTCAGGAGGAGATGCGACGTCTCGATGCCGTCCGCTCGAAGCAGATCGCGCGCTTCCTCCATGGCCCACGCCGTGGAGCCGTAGCAGAAGAGCCCCACGTTCGAACGCGGCGCCCTGTCGATCACGGGTCCGGGAGCGAGACGCCGGGCCGTATCGTATTTCTTCGAGAGCCGGTCCATGACGCGCGGATAGGTCTCGCTCGACTCTGTGTAGCGCGCCTGCTCGTCGTGGCCCGACCCACGGGTGAAATAGGCGGCAAGCGGGTGCTTTTGCCCCGGAATGGTGCGATAGGGGATCCCGTCGCCGTCGGAGTCGCGATAGCGCTCGAACTTCCCCAGCCGCGCCACCTCCTCGTCGCTGAGGACCTTGCCCCGATCCCACGGTTTCTCGGGATAGTCGAACGGCTCCGACATCCAGACGTTCATCCCGAGATCGAGATCGCTCATCACGAACACGGGGGTCTGGAGCCGTTCGGCCAGGTCGAAGGCGGTCATGCCGTACTTGAAGCAGTCGTCCACCGTGGAGGGGAAGAGCATCACGTGCTTCGTATCGCCATGCGACATGAACGCCACCGTGAGGAGATCGCCCTGCGAGGTCCGGGTCGGGAGACCCGTGCTGGGGCCGATGCGCTGGATGTCCCAGATGACGGCCGGTATCTCGGCGTAGTAGGCGTAGCCGACGAACTCGGTCATCAGGGAGAGGCCAGGTCCGGAGGTCGCGGTCATCGATCGCGCTCCGGCCCAGGAGGCGCCGAGCACCATGCCGATTGCCGCGATCTCGTCCTCCGCCTGAACGATGGCGTACGTCGAGGCCCCGCTCGTCGGGTCTTTCCGGTAACGCTCCAGGTAGTTCTGCAGCGCCTCGGCCAGACTGGACGAGGGCGTGATCGGATACCAGGCCACGAAGGTCACGCCGCCGAACATGGCGCCCAGCGCCCCGGCGGTGTTTCCTTCGATCAGGATTTTTCCGTCCGTGAGGGTTCGCCGTTCGATCCGGAACGGGGCCGTGGGCAGGTTCGCCCGCGCGTACTCGAGTCCGGCGCGCACCGCCTCGCGATTCACGGCCAGCGCCTTCTGCTTTCGCCCCAGCTGTGCCGCCAGCGCGCGATCGACTTCTTCGGGATCGATTCCCACAAGGTGGCACACGACGCCGACGTAGACCATGTTCACGACCAGTTTTCGGAGGCGCGCGTCGGGTACGATCGGTTCCACGAGCTTAGTGAGCGGTACGACGTGGACGGTTCGATCGGCCGGCACGGCGGGGAGCGGAATTCCCTCGTTCACCACGGTGACCGAACCGGGTCCCATGGCCGCGATGTCGGCGGCGGCGGTCTCGGGGTTGAGGGCGATGAGCAGGTCGTTCGCCTTCTGGCGGGCGAGGTAGCCCTTCTCATTGACGCGGATCGTGAACCAGGTGGGAAGTCCGGCGATGTTCGAGGGGAAGAGATTCTTCCCGCCGACCGGAACCCCCATCTGGAAGATGGAACGCAGGAGCGTCGTGTTGGCGGTCTGGCTCCCCGAGCCGTTGACCGTCGCCACGTGCAGGTTGAACTCGTTGACCCGATTCGGAGTCGGCGCGTTCAAAGTGGAAACCCTTTCGTGAATGGCCGCGTCGGAAGAACGGACGGAATCGCCCTGGAGGGCTGGTCGCCGATTCTAGGGCCAGGTGGCGGCCCGGTCCAGGGGAACCCCGACGCTCCCGCTGGAGGCATGTAATACGGCACTCCCTTGTGACTTAGACGCTCGGTACGCCTCCCCGGTTCAGATGCGCCAGCCGGGGAAGCACTTGACGCACGGCGCGCCGGACCGAAGAATGAAATGATGACGCGAACGATGCTGCCCGAAGTCTACCTTTCCCTGGACGATGCCGCGCTGGCGGAGCGCATCGCCGAAGCGAAGCGTGCCCTGGGGAAACGGCTGGTCATCCTCGGCCATCACTACCAGCGTGACGACATCATCCAGCACGCCGATATCACGGGAGATTCCTACAAGTTGGCCCGTCTCGGCGCCGACCGCACCGACGCGGAATACCTCGTCTTCTGTGGCGTCCATTTCATGGCGGAAAGCGCGGACATCCTTCGCGCGCCGCACCAGACCGTCATCCTCCCCGATCTGAACGCCGGCTGCTCCATGGCCGACATGGCGCAGTCGGACGACGTTCTCGAAGCGGGCGAAACATTAGAACGGCTTGGACTCCACTCCGTCACGCCCGTGACCTACATGAACTCGACGGCCGAGTTGAAGGCCTTCTGCGGGGAACGGGGGGGGGCTGTCTGCACGTCGTCGAACTGCCGCGGCATCTTCGAGTGGGCCTTCGCCCAGCGCGAAAAGATATTCTTCTTTCCCGACGAGCATCTGGGCCGTAACACCGCCATCGCGATGGGGATTCCGGAGGCCGAGATCATGGTCTGGGACCCGGCCAAGCCGCAGGGGGGGCTCTCCGAGGCGGCGCTTCGCGCGGCGCGCGTGATCGTCTGGAAGGGGTGCTGTTCGGTCCACACGAAGTTCACGCTCCGGCAGGTGCACGATCGGAGGGCTGAGGATCCGGCGTTCAAGATCCTCGTTCATCCGGAGGTGCCGCACGACGTGGTGGCGGTTGCCGACGCGGTCGGATCGACGGAGTTCATCATCCGCACCCTGCGCGAGGCGCCGGCCGGCTCCGCGTGGGCCGTGGGAACCGAGTATCATCTGGTGAACCGGCTGGCCAGGCAGATGCCCGAGAAGAAGATCGTGATCCTCTCGAAAGACTTCTGTCTCTGCGCTACCATGTACCGAATTTCGCCGCAGAACCTCCTCTGGGCTTTGGAGAGCCTGGTGCGAGGAGAGGTCGTCAACCCTATCCGCGTCCCGGAAACGACGAAGAAGTGGGCGCGGGTCGCGCTCGACCGCATGCTCCAGGTCCCCTGACGGGCCGGACGCGGTCGCGGAGGAACGAATGGCGTACGAGATCGTGAAGGACATCTGCGAGGGAGAATCGTCCTGCGTGGATGTTTGTCCCGTGGACTGCATCAAGAAGGCCGACGGCCAGAACGCGAAGGGAATGTTGTGGTACTTCATCGTCGCGGAGGATTG
>JANNMC010000301.1:0-8659 GCA_031397435.1 Candidatus Eiseniibacteriota bacterium | reverse complement strand
AGCGGCATGCCCGCCGGCACCTAGCCTTTCCTCCACCGCGACCCCACCGGTCGGGGCGAATGGCATTGGACTTGCGGAAATGCATCCCGCCACACCCGCGCCTGACGGTGCGGGTCCCACCTCATTTGCCATCGAAATGCTCGGGGGACGGATCGTGCAGCAGGACAACATCGGTCTCAAGCTTCTCGAGGCGCGCCTCATCACGCCCGAGGCGCTCCAAAAGGCTCAGCTGCAGGTCAAGACCGGGGGCGGGAACATCACGGCCGCCCTCATCAAGGTCGGCGGTGTGAGCGAGGCCGATCTGACGAAGTTCCTGGGTGAGCTCTACGGCGTCCCGTCCGTGGACCTCTCGAACTTCATCCCCGATCCGACGGTCGTGAAGCTCCTTCCGTCGGACGTCGCCAACAAATTTCAGGTCGTCCCCATCTCCAAGACGGGGCGGAAGCTTCACGTGGCGGTGGCCAACCCGGCCAACATCTTCGCGATCGACGACATCAAGTTCATCACCGGATGTGAAGTGCAGCCGATGGTCGCCTCCGAGGCGTCGATCAAGAAGGCGATCGACAAGGCCTACGATCACGCCGCCTCCTTCGAAAACGTCATGAAGGGGATGGAAGACGACATCGAGGTCATCGAGGAGAAGGACGACGAAGGGCCGGACCCGTCGGTCCTGGGCGAAGCCGACCAGGCACCGGTCGTGAAATTGGTCAACTCGCTCATTTCGGACGCGGTCCGCAAGGGAGCGAGCGATATCCATATCGAACCCTACGAGAAGGCGCTGCGCGTCCGATTCCGCATCGACGGCACGCTCTACGAGATGATGTCGCCGCCGTTCCGCATGAAGCCGGCGATCATCTCGCGTCTGAAGATCATGGCCGAGCTCGACATCGCCGAGCGCCGCGTGCCCCAGGACGGGCGCATCAAGCTCCGGCTCCTCGGGCGGACGATCGATCTCCGCGTCTCGAGCCTCCCGACGATCTTCGGCGAGAAGGTCGTGATGCGAATCCTGGACAAGGGCAACCTGAACATCGACCTGACGAAACTCGGGTTCCAGGAGCGTGCTTACAGCGACTTCAGCCGCGCCATCGCGCAGCCGTACGGCATGGTGCTCGTGACCGGCCCTACGGGAAGCGGAAAGACGACAACGCTCTATTCGGCCCTGTCGAAAATCAACACGCCCGAGGTGAACATCATGACGGCGGAGGACCCGGTCGAGTACAACCTCGACGGCATCAATCAGGTCCTCGTGAACGACGACGTCGGCCTCACGTTCGCCGCGGCCCTGCGCGCCTTCCTGCGCCAGGATCCGAACATCATCATGGTCGGCGAAATCCGAGACATCGACACGGGTTCGATCGCCGTCAAGGCGGCGCTGACCGGACATCTCGTGCTCTCCACGCTCCATACGAACGATGCTCCCAGCACCATCAACCGAATGGTCGACATGGGGATCGAGCCCTTCCTGGTCGCCTCCTCGACGAACCTGATCATGGCTCAGCGGCTCCTTCGCAAGGTCTGCGTGTCGTGCAAGACGGACGTCCGCCTTCACCCCGAGGTGTTGCGCGAATTGGGCGTCTCGGAAGAGGAGGCGCGCAGCTGCGTCTTCAAAGAAGGGAAGGGGTGCGTCGACTGCAACAACACCGGCTACAAGGGGCGCCTCGGCGTGTACGAGGTCATGGTCATGAGCCCGAAGATCCGGGACCTCATCCTCGACCGGGCATCGGTGAGTGCCATCAAGAAGCAGGCGGTCGAAGAGGGGATGTTCACGCTTCGCGCGGACGGCCTGACTAAGCTCAAGAACGGCATCACGACAGCCGAAGAAGTCCTGAAGGAGACGGCCGCCGACCTTTAGTCGGCTCGGGAGGGATCATGGTTTCGCTGCGCCAATTGCTGGATGAAATGGTGAAGCTGCGCGCGTCGGATCTCCATCTGTCCGCGGGAGTTCCGCCGCAGGTGCGCATCGACGGCTCCATCACGCCGATGGCCCACCCGCCGCTGACGCCGCAGATGACGCAGCAGCTGGCCTACAGCGTCCTGAACGAGGATCAGCGGAAGCGCTTCGAGACGACGAAGGAGCTGGATCTCTCCTTCGGCGTGCCGGGGCTCTCGCGGTTCCGCGCCAACGTGTTCCTGCAGCGCGGCGTGACCTCGGTCGCCATCCGACAGATTCCGTACGAGATCTTCACCTTCGAGCAGCTCGGCCTCCCCAAGGTCCTGCGCGACTTCACGCAAAAGCAGAAGGGCCTCCTCCTCGTGACCGGTCCGACCGGAAGCGGGAAGTCGACGACCCTCGCGGCCATGATCGATCTCATCAACAACACACGGGCCGGCCACATCATCACGGTGGAAGACCCGATCGAGTACGTCCATCACCACAAGAAGTGCATCGTGCACCAGCGGGAGATCAACTCCGATACGAACACCTTCACCAGCGCGCTCAAGTACGTGCTGCGCCAGGATCCCGACGTGATTCTGGTCGGCGAAATGCGGGATCTCGAGACGATCGCCGCCGCCCTCACGATCGCGGAGACGGGGCACTTGGTTCTGGCGACCCTGCACACGAACTCCGCCTACGAGTCGATCAACCGAATCGTGGACGCCTTCCCGGCGGGTCAGCAGCAGCAGATCCTCTCCCAGCTCGCCTTCGTGCTGGAGGGCGTGCTGACGCAGCAGTTGATCCCGCGAGCGAAGGGCCCCGGCCGCGTCATGGTGACGGAGATTCTGGTCTGCACGCCCGCTGTCCGCGCGGTGATCCGGGAACGGAAGATTCACCAGATCTACAGCCTCATGCAGGCCGGGACGAAGCACGGCATGCAGACGATGAATCAGGCGCTCTTCCAAGCGTACGTCAACAAGCACATCTCGCTCGAGGAGGCGCTGGGCCGTAGCCCGGAGTCGAAGGAACTCGAGCAGATGATGGAAAAAGTCGGCATCCAGGCCGCCCAGCTGTAGGCGGCGGAACCGAGGGGGATCGTCGTGCCGGTTTACGTCTGGAAGGGTCGCACCATCGCCGGAGAAATCCAGACCGGAGAGATGGAATCGAATACTCAGGACGAGGCGCTCTCCGCGCTGCGGAAGAAGCGGATCATCATCACGTCCGTCCGGGAGAAGCCCAAGGGATTCAAGCTGGAACTCCCGGGCATGGGCCCCGGCGTGACCACGCGCGATCTGGCGATCTTCACCCGCCAGTTCGCGACGATGATCAACGCGGGGCTTCCGCTCGTCCAGTGCCTCGACATCCTCTCCAAGCAGACGGAGAAGGAGGCCTTCCGCCAGGTCATCGCCGGGGTCATGCGCGAGGTGGAAGCGGGAAACACGCTGGCCGAGTCGCTGGGGAAGAAGGAGAACGCGCGGGTCTTCGACGAGCTATTCGTGAACATGGTCGAAGCCGGTGAGGCGGGCGGTATTCTCGACGAAATCCTCATGCGTTTGGCCACCTTCATCGAGAAGGCGGAAGCGTTGAAGCGAAAGGTACAAGGCGCCATGGTTTATCCGGGCGTCGTCATGACGGTAGCTCTCGTGGCCACCTCGTTCATGCTGATTTTCATCATTCCGACGTTCGCCAGAATGTTCACGGGGTTCGGCGCCGAGCTTCCTCTGCCGACGAAGATCGTCATGGGGCTCTCGTCGTTCCTGCGATCGTATTGGTGGGCGCTCCTGCTGGGTATCGTGGGAATCGGCGCCGGCATCAAGCAATACTACAAAACCGAACGCGGCCACCTGGAGATTGATCGACTTCTTCTCCAGATTCCGGTGCTGGGCGATGTGCTCCGGAAGGGCGCCGTCGCGCGTTTCACGCGCACGCTGGGGACACTCATTTCCTCGGGCGTGCCGATTCTGACCGGCCTGGAGATCACGGCCCGCACGGCCGGAAATCGCGTCATCCAGGAAGCGATCATGGCCGCGCGCGCCAGCATTCGCGAAGGCGAGACGATCTCGGCGCCGCTGCGCGAGTCGAAGGTATTTCCGCCGATGGTCGTGTCGATGATCTCGGTGGGAGAGGAGACGGGTGCGCTGGACGACATGCTGACGCGCATCGCCGACTTCTACGACAGCGAGGTCGACACCGCGGTCGACGCGCTCACGTCGATGATCGAGCCACTCATGATCGTCTTCATGGGCGGCATTGTCGGCGGCATGGTCGTCGCCATGTATCTGCCGATGTTCAAGCTGATCAACGTGGTCGCGGGCGGACACTGATCCAGGGAGGGAGAACCCCGATGAGCGCGGAGCGGCCGGGCGGCGACCAGGACCTTCGCGCGGCCGTTCGAGGGGTGATCGTGGGGCGGATCGCCCTGATCACTCTGGTCGCCACGATGGCGACGGCGTTTTCGAACGGCTACAGCGGATTGTCGCAGCACGGGCCCTTCGCCTTCCTGGTCGCGTTGTCGGCGGGACTGGCGGTGGCCTACTACCGGGCCGCGCGCGGGGGAGCGGAGGTGGAACCGCTCCTCGCGACGCAGTTCCTGGTCGACGTGGCCGTGATCTCGTACCTCCTGCTCTTCACCGGGGGGGCGTCGAGCCCGTTCGCGCCGCTCTTTCTGCTGGGCCCGCTCCTGGGCGGGGTCTTCTTGGGTGTTCGCGGGGGGTTGGTCTTCGCGCTCATTTCGGCGACCGCCTACACGCTGGTCTACGCCGCCGATCGGAGCGGGCTGCTCGCGTCGGCGGTCTCGGGAATCACCGAACGCCTGAGCGATGGTGCCCTTCGGCTCCGTGTCGCGCTCTACGTCCCTCTCCTCTTTCTGGTCGGAGTGATCGGAGGGGCGATCGGGCGGCGGATCCGCGACGGAGAACAGGCGCTCCAGGAAGCACGCACGGAGCTACACAGGGCGCAGTTCGACACGGAGTCGATTCTCGAGAACATGTCGAGCGGTCTCGTAACCGTGGACGCGCTCGGAATCGTGCGGCACTGGAATCGCTCGGCGACGGAAATCGTGGGACTCGCGGCGGATGCTGTACGGGGACGGCACTACCGTGAGGCCTTCGGGCCGGGCCTCGAGTCCTTCGCCGAGCGACTGCACGAGACGCTCGAGTCGGGCGCGGCGGTGAATCGCCACGAGGCCCTATTGAGTCGCGGGGACGGAAGGGAAGTTCCCCTTGGCTTGTCGACCAGCCTCCTGCGGGACGGCTACGGCGAGCGGCGGGGCGTGATCGCGGTGTTCCAGGATCTCTCCGAAGTGAAAGATCTGGAAGCACGGATTCGGCACGGCGAGACCCTGGCGGCGATCGGGGAACTCTCGGCCGGCATCGCGCACGAGATCCGGAACTGCCTGAATCCGATCGCTGGGTCGGTGGAAGTGCTCCAGCGAGAGTTGGAGGTTTCGGGGGAGAACGCCAGGCTGCTGGAGTTGATCGTCCGAGAGTCCGAGCGGCTCGACTCCTTCATCCTGGAACTGCTCGACTACGCGCGGGAACGGCCCCTTCAGGCCGAAACGGTGGAGATCGGCGGCCTCCTGCGGGACGTGGTCGATGTCGCCAGACGGCATCCGAGCGCGGTGGAAGGCAAGAAGGTGCTCCTCACGGCGAGCGACGAGCCGCTATGGACGCGAGCCGACTACGAACAGATGAAGCAGGTGCTCTTGAACCTGCTGATCAATGGGCTGGAAGCGATCGAGGGGCACGGGGACGTGACCGTGCGGCCGATCGCGGAACGCGCCGCGGGAGGCGGCGGACGTGTCGGCTTCGAAGTGCGGGACACCGGAATCGGGATCCCTGCGCCGGAGCTGGAGCGCGTCACGGAACCGTTCTTCTCGACGAAGAACGGAGGGACGGGCCTGGGGCTTGCGATCGTGAGTCGGATCGTGGAGCGCCACGGCGGAGCGTTGGACATCGACAGCCGCGTTGGCGAGGGAACGGCAGTCCGGGTCTGGTTGCCCCGGACGACCACTCCCGCGAGCGTGATGGCCCAGGCAGCGTGACGGGGTATTCCCCATAAAGCGAGGGTGATTCTGTGGCGGGCGAAAAGATCCTGATCGTCGACGACGAAGACAGCATGCTGCAGTTCCTCTCCATCCTTCTCGCGAAGGAGGGGTACGAGGTGACCGTCGCACGGTCCGGCAGGGAAGCCCTGGCCAAGGCGGAAGAAGAGAATTACGACATCGTGGTGACCGACATCAAGATGCCGGGAGAGATCGACGGCCTCGGTGTGCTCGCCGGGATCAAGAAGATCGATCCCAGCACTCCGGTCGTCATCCGGACCGCGTTCGCGTCGCAGAAGACCGCGATCGACGCGCTGAACCGGGGCGCCTACCAGTATCTGGAGAAGAGCGCCAAGAACGACGAGGTCCGCCTCGTCATCCGGAATGCGCTCGCGATGCGCCGAGTGACTTCGGAGAACGTCCTCCTCAAACGCCAGATCAAGAAAACCGACGATACGAAGGAGATCATCGGGCACAGCGAGCAGTTCCAGCGTGTCCTGAAATTGGTGGAAAAGGTGGCCGACTCCGATTCGACGATCCTGATCGTCGGCGAGAGCGGGACCGGCAAGGAACTGATCGCCAAGCGGCTTCACTATCTCAGCGGCCGGGCCGACGGGCCGTTCGTCTCCATCAATTGCGGCGCGCTCCCCAAGGATCTCCTCGAATCGAATCTCTTTGGCCACATGAAGGGATCGTTCACGGGCGCCGTGCGTGACCAGGAAGGGTTGCTGGCGGTGGCGGGAGGCGGCTCCTTCTTCCTCGACGAGGTGGGGGAAACGCTGCCGGCGACGCAGGTGAAACTGCTGCGGGCCCTTCAGGAGCGGGAGATCATCCCGGTGGGTGGCACGAAACCGCGGAAGATCGACGTTCGCCTCATTGCCGCCACGAACGCCGATCTCGAACGGGGTGTCGCGGAGAATCGCTTCCGCGCCGACCTCTATTACCGTCTGAACGTGATCCAGATCCGTCTGCCGTCCCTGCGGGAGCGGAAGGATGACATTCCGGAACTGGTGGAGCACTTCCTGATCCGGCTCACGGCGGGCAAGGAACCGAGAACGCTCAGCAAGGAATGCCGGGACGCTCTCACCGCCTATGACTGGCCGGGAAACGTGCGGGAATTGGAGAACGTCATCGAGCGAGCGGTCATTCTCAGCGACGGTGGCGTGCTGACGCCGGACGACCTCCCGGAGAAGGTACTCCAGGGCGGCCGGGGCCGCGGGAGCCTCGTCATCGACACTCCGGGCATGACGCTCGACGAACTGGAGCGCGAGTACATCCTGAAGGTGCTGCATCACACCGGCGGGCAGAAGAAGCGGGCGTCGGAGATCCTTGGCATCAATCCCTCGACGCTCTACCGGAAACTCCTCGCCTACGGCCTGCTGCACGAGGCGGCGGGGTCGGAGGTGCTGGTCGAGGAGTAGCGCGCTTCTTGTCACAGGGTTGCATTTTGGCCGCCTCGCCATCGCGTCTTGCAAGTTGCGCGATCCGGGGCGGCCGACTTGCTTCCTGCGATGAAACCGCCTCGAAACGCGGATGAGGCGGGGACATGCGCGCGAATGTCGTCGACTGAAGTGGCGAATGGTCAAGCAATTGCAGCGACATTGCCGCGCGAGGGCACAACTGGCACACGCGTTGCTTTGCTTACACGGGGAAGGAACACCAGGGAGTTACGGTAACCAGGGAAGGCATCGAACGGAGGGAAGCGGCGACCGTGCGAACGCGAGAGCAGGGATTCACCCTCATCGAGCTGATGATCGTGGTCGTCATCATCGGAATCCTCGCCGCCATCGCGATGCCGAACTTCATCTCGATGGTGGACCGGGCGAAGGAGTCCGACCTGGCCGAGAACATGCACACCTTCCAGCTGGCGGTCGAGGACTACGCGGTGCGGAACACCGGTCAGTACCCGGTTGCCGCCAATGCGGCGGCAGTGCAGGCAGGCCTGCCGAATGGTAACTGGCCGCGGAACCCCTTCACCGGTGTCGCCGATGCTCCCACGTGGGGCGCCAATCCCGCCGCGAGCGGGGTCTTCGGCGTCAACCCGGTATCGACCGTCGGCTACACGATTCGAGGATACGGCAAGACCGGGCTCCTTCCACTCACGATGAGCAACGGATGATGATGAAGAAGAAGAGAAGCAGAAACGCGTCGTTCGTCTCGTTCCCTCAACCGGAGGTAGTGAACATGCTGAAGAACAACAAGGGCTTCACCCTGATCGAGCTCATGATCGTGGTCGTGATCATCGGTATCCTCGCGGCCATCGCGATTCCGAACTTCATCGCCATGCAGGACCGCGCGCGTGAAGGCAGCACGAAGGCCAACATGCACAGCTTCCAGCTCGCGATCGAGGATCATGCCGTGAAGAACAGCGGCACCTACCCGGTCGCCGCGGACAACGCGCTCGTCCTGGCGAACATGCCTGGCGGCGTCTACCCGACGAATCCGTTCTCGGGCGCCCGTGACGCGTGGACGTGGGTCGCTCCGGCGGCGTCGGGCATCATCGGCACGTCGGCGGTCGCCACAACCGGCTACACCATCCAGGGCTTTGGCAAGACGGCGCTTCTGCCGCTCTCGCTGACCAACGGCTAAGCGAAAGAAACGAGAATGCAAGTGCGGTTCAACCGGAACACCAACAAGGAGGAGTCAGACATGCTTCGCAACCAGAAGGGCTTCACCCTGATCGAGCTCATGATCGTGGTCGTCATCATCGGTATCCTCGCGGCCATCGCGATTCCGAACTT
>JANNMC010000037.1:0-12383 GCA_031397435.1 Candidatus Eiseniibacteriota bacterium | reverse complement strand
CTTCGAGGCGACCTTCGGCGAATATCAGAAGGACCCCCGTGCGGGAAATGAGTCGCACGGCCACCTGCCCAGCATGTGGACGCGGCACAAATACGCCGGCCACAAGTGGGGCATGGCGATCGACCTCACGTCGTGCATCGGATGCAGCGCCTGCATGGTCGCATGCCGTTCCGAGAACAACGTCCCGGTGGTCGGCAAGACGGTGATCCTGCAAGGCCGCGAGATGGACTGGATCCGGATCGACCGCTACTACTCCGGCGACCCCGAGAATCCCGACACCGTTCACCAGGCGATGCTCTGCCAGCACTGCGAGAACGCGCCGTGCGAGACGGTCTGTCCGGTCTTGGCAACGACGCACTCGGCGGAAGGTCTGAACGTGCAGACCTACAATCGCTGCGTCGGCACGCGCTACTGTTCGAACAATTGTCCCTACAAGGTTCGCCGATTCAACTGGTGGGAGTACAGCGAGGTGAAGGAGAAGTCGCTCCGGCTCGTGTTGAATCCCGACGTCACCGTGCGATCGAAGGGGATCATGGAGAAGTGCACGATGTGCGTGCAGCGGATCCGGGACGGGAAGGAGCACGCGAAGGCGCTGGGAATCGCCGTCTCGGACGGTGACATTCAGACCGCCTGCATGCAGACCTGCCCGACCGACGCGATCGTCTTCGGCGACCTGAACGATCCCCAGAGCCGGGTGGCCAAGCTCGCGAAGAACGAGCGTGGCTACACCGTCCTCGAGGAACTCAATACGCTGCCTTCGATCACCTATCAGACGAAGGTCCGGAATCGCGAGGAGGCCTCCGCGTGAGCGACCACGCCATCGCGGCTCTGGGCGAGCCGCCGCTCATCGATTCGCGGAAGTCGTTCGCTGACGTCTCGAACGAAGTCGCGGCGCCGACGAATCAGAAGCCGGGCACGCTCTGGAAGGCTTCTTTCGCCTTCTGCCTCCTGCTGGTTGGGCAGATGGGCGCCACGCTCGCCTACCAGATGCAGTCGGGCCTCGGGATCCTGGGGATCATGCATCCCGTCGGCTGGGGTACCTACATCACCAATTTCGTCTTCTGGATCGGCATCGGGCATGCCGGAACGCTGATCTCCGCCATCCTGCACCTCTTCCGGCAGCGGTGGCGGACGGCGATCAACCGTTCGGCGGAAGCGATGACGATCTTCGCGGTCATGACGGCGGGACTCTTTCCGCTGATCCACGTCGGGCGACCCTGGTTCGCCTACTGGCTGGTGCCGTATCCCAACTGGCGCCTCCTCTGGGTGAATTTCCGATCGCCGCTCGTCTGGGACGTCTTCGCGGTCAGCACCTACTTCACCATCTCGCTTTGCTTCTGGTACGTTGGCCTCATTCCCGACTTCGCCACGCTGCGCGACCGCGCCTCCGGGTGGAAGCGCGTGATCTACGGCATCCTGTCACTCGGGTGGCGGGGGAGCGAGCGGCACTGGCAGCACTACGAGCGCGCCTACATGATGCTGGCGGGTCTTTCGACGCCGCTGGTCCTCTCGGTCCACAGCATCGTTTCCTTCGACTTCGCGACGTCGCTCCTTCCGGGCTGGCACACGACGATCTTCCCGCCTTACTTCGTGGCGGGCGCCATCTTCTCCGGCTTCGCCATGGTCGTGACGCTTCTCGTGATCCTCCGCAAGGTCTTCAAGATGGAGGACTACGTCACGCTTCACCATCTCGAGAACATGAACAAGATCATCCTCGTCACGAGCATGATGGTCGGTTACGCCTACGCGACCGAGTTCTTCATCGCCCTCTACAGCGGCAATCCGTTCGAGCGGTTTGTCTTCCTGAACCGCGCCGGCGGCGCGTACTGGTGGGCGTATTGGACGATGGTCACCTGCAACGTGGTCGCGCCGCAGCTCTTCTGGTTCAAGCGCTTCCGCCGGAGCCTGGGGGTCATGTTCGTCGTGTCGCTCCTGGTGAACGTGGGCATGTGGTTCGAGCGCTTCACCATCATCATCACCTCGCTCCATCGCGATTTCCTCCCCTCCAACTGGGGGTATTACCGACCGACCGTATTCGACTGGAGCGTTCTGGCGGGATCGTTCGGATGGTTCTTCATGTGGTTCCTCCTCTTCTGCCGCTTCTTCCCGGCGATTTCCATCGCCGAGGTGAAGGGCGTGCTCTGGACGGCCAAGCAGAACGCCAAGCCCGCGTCGAAGGAAGCCACTCATGCTTGATCGACTGAATCCATTCGGGAAGCGGGAGCCATTGCGCGGCGTCCTGGCGCTTTACGAAGATCCCGATACGCTGCTGCTCGCGGCGTCCCAGGTGCGCGCGCACGGCTTCGTCAACGCGGATGCCTACACGCCCTACGCGGTGCACGGACTCAGCGAGGCGCTCGGGATCCGGAAGTCGTGGATTCCCTACGTGACGCTCGTCATGGGGCTCGGCGGCGCGGGGCTCGGGCTTCTCTTTCAGATCTGGACGTCGGCCTACGACTGGCCGATCAACATCGGCGGGAAGCCGATGATCTCGCTTCCCGCGTTCATTCCAGTCACGTTCGAGTGCGGCGTCCTCCTCGGCGGCACCATGACCCTCGCGGCGCTTCTCGTCGCCTGCGGGCTCCCCGATTTCAGCACGCCGATCCTCGATCGGGATCTGACGCACGATCGATTCGCCATCTTCATCCCCGAGTCGGGCCGCGAGTGGAACGAGGCGCGGACCCTGGAATTCCTGCAGGGGACGAAGCCGGTGGAATTGCGGGTCGTCCGTGCGTAGCGCCTCACGCGCCGTGCGTGCGTTCGTGGCCGGGCCGCTGTTGGCGGTGTTCCTGGCGGCCGGCTGTTCCACGAAGAAGCAGCCGACGCTCGAGTACATGCCCGACATGTCGTACGGGCCGCGTGTGGGGGCGCAGGTCGAGGATCCGCTCCGGCCGGGCCAGCCAGCCATGCGGATGCCGGTGGCCGGGACCGTTCCCCGCGACTACACGCCCTATCGCTACGCGCAGGCCGACACCGCGCTGGCGCAGGCCGAACTCTCGAATCCGCTCCCGCGCACGGCCGACGTGCTGGGCCGCGGGCAGCGGGTCTACATGACCTACTGCGTCGTCTGCCACGGGGAGAAGGGTGACGGGCAGGGATACATCGTCCCGAAGTTTCCGATGCCCCCGACTCTCTATTCCGAGAAGGTTCGGAACTGGAACGACGGCCGGATCTTCCACGTCATCAGCCGCGGGCAGAATCTGATGCCATCCTACGCGTCCCAGATCCTTCCCGAGGACCGGTGGGCCGCCATTCACTACGTTCGCGCGCTGCAACGCGCGGCGCATCCGAACCCCCAGGACGTGACGCCATGAATCACGCCACCGCCGCCCCCGAATCCACCGACGCGATGCGCGCACGCGTAGCGCCGATCGCCGCGACGGTAGGTCTGAAGGCGATGTTCGGATTGCTGATGGCGCTCGGAGCGGCGGCATTTCTCCTGGAAGTGCGCACCGATCCGACGCGCGCCTACGCGGCGTTCCTGCTCGGCTACTTCTACACCCTTGGTCTGGCGCTCTTCGGAACGCTCTTCACGGCGATCCAGTACCTCGTGGGTGCGACCTGGAGCGTCGTCGTCCGGCGCGTGGCGGAGTCGTTCACGTCGTACCTGCCGGTCGCGTTCCTCCTCTTCTTCGTGCTGCTGCTCGGCGTTCCGCACCTCTACGTCTGGTCGAATTCGGGCGTGCCGGCGCACGGAGTGGACGCGGGGCATCTGACGAAAGGGGGATGGTTGACCCCCTCGGCGTTCGCGCTCCGAGCCCTCATCGCGCTGACCGTCTGGACGCTATTCGGCTGGTTCTTCGTCCGCAACTCGACCCGGCAGGACCAGACGCGCGACCCTCGCCTTACGAGATCGAGCACCAAGGCCGCGGCCATGTTCGTCCCGGTTTTCGCCATCACCCTCACGGTTATCAGCTTCGATTTCCTCATGTCGCTCGAGCCGCTCTGGTTCAGCACCATGTTCGGCGTCTACTGCTTCGCCGGCCTCTGGCAGGCCGGGCTGGCGACACTGACGATCACGGTGATCCTCCTTCGCCGCCAGGGTGCGCTGCAGGGGATCGTGAACAAGATCCACTACCACGACCTGGGCAAGTACATGTTCGCCTTCTCGGTCTTCTGGATGTACATCGCGTTCTCGCAGTTCATGCTGATCTGGTACGCGAACCTTCCGGAAGAGATCGAATGGTTCATCCCGCGCACCTACTCGGCCTGGGGCGGTCTCGGCATCGCGCTCATGGCCTTCAAATTCGTCATTCCCTTCTTTGCCCTCATGCATCAAAAGGCGAAGGAGAGCGAGACCATGCTCCTGACGATTGCCGGAGGCATCCTCATCGGCCAGTGGATCGATCTCTACTGGGTCATCCTCCCGGCCTTCTCGCCCGAGCGCGTCGTTCTCGGCTGGCCGGAACTCGGCGTCAGCCTCGGTTTCTTCGGCCTCTTCGGCTGGACGGTTCTCGCCTTCCTGTCGCGCCATCCGGTGGCGGCGCATGGCGATCCGCTCTTCGAGAAGAGCGTGAGGTTCCACGGATGAGTCACGCCCCCCTGCACGATCCGAAAGACGACGACAAACTCTCCTCGTATCTCTCCTGGGCGCAAGTCGTCGTGACCGCGGTCATCCTCGGCGCGATCGGGACGCTGGCCTACATGGCCGGCTTCACGTCGGGCAAGGGCGGGCACGAGTCGGCTGCCGGCGCGGGGGCTCCGGTAGCGGCCGCCAGCGCGGACCTGGGAACACTCATGACCGAGACGCCCGAGCTGGTAGCGCAAGGGAAGTCGCTCTTCGCGGTCAACTGCGTGACCTGCCACGGGGTGGAGGGCGCCGGTGACGGCGCGGCCGCGTCGGCGCTCAATCCTCCGCCGCGCAATTTCACATCAGACCAGGGATGGAAGTACGGCAGCGGCGTGGCGAGAATCGCGCGAACCCTGACCGAGGGATCTCCGGGGACCGCCATGGCGGCTTACCAGGCCATCCCGATGCCCGAACGGATCGCGCTGGCCCATTACGTCCGCTCGCTTGATCCGAACCCCGACACCGACAAGCAGGCTGACCTCGACTGGCTGGGCATCGGTGCTCCGGGAGCGGCCGCGGGTGGAGCGGCGGCTGCCGCCGCGGCACCCGTCGCCGGCCCTACGATTCCGATCGAGAAGGCGATCGCTCTTCTCACGGAGCCGGCGCACGCCGTGGGCGCGATCACAGCCCCGGCTGCCGAAGATGTCGGCGAGGGAGCGCTGTTGTACGCCGCTCGCTGCGCCTCCTGCCACGGCGGCGCGGGGCAGGGTGGAATCCGGATCCGCATGCTCGGCTCGGCCCCGTACGCCTACGTCGTCACCGAGAGTCTTGGCCAGTCGCGCGGCGATTGGGTCGTCAATCCCGCCTCGTTCGACCGGCACGTGACCCAGGGACTTCCCGGGGCGATGATGCCGGGGAACGGCGATCTCTCTCGCGCCTCGCTCCGCGAGCTCTATTCCTACACCCAGACCTTGCGCGCGCGGCAGGATGCAGCTGGCCGCGGCCGGAGTTCCTGAGGCCCATGAACCGTTTCCGGCTCTCCCCACGATTCATCGCCGCGGCCCTGGCCCTCGGCGCCGGACTCCTGCTATCGGGAGTGGCGTCCGCCTGGATTCTCGACCCCGTGACGCCGGTGGCGCGCGAAGTCCGCACGCTTTTCTGGAATGCCGTCTGGATCACGGGAGGCTTCTTCTTGCTGGCGGAAGGGCTCCTGCTCGTGGCCATCCTTCGCTTCCGGGCGAAGCCGGGCGTGCCGGCGGCCACCTTTCACGACAACGTGCCGCTCGAGCTCGTCTGGACCGCCATTCCCGCGCTGGCGATGGTGATCCTCTCGGGCCCGACCTTCACGACGCTCAAGTACATGGAAACCGTTCCGAAGTCCGACCTGACGGTCGAGATCATCGGACATCAGTGGTTCTGGGAATATCGTTACCCGCAACTCGGCGTCGTCTTCGCGAACGAACCGCTGGTCATCCCGCAGGGGAAGATCGTGGCGGCCGACGTCACGTCGATCGACGTCGTCCACTCCTGGTTCGTGGCTCAGTTCGGCGTCAAGATGGACGCGAACCCGGGACGGGTGAACCACACCTGGTTCCAGGTGGAGCGGACAGGGACTTTCAAGGGGCAATGCGCGGAACTCTGCGGCGTCCTCCACGGCGACATGGCGATCGTGGTGAACGTGGTGACGCCGGAAGAGTTTGACCGCTGGATCGAGCAGAAGAAGAAGGGAGCATAGAATGAAGTGGCTCTTCACCACCGATCACAAGCTGATCGGTGTGATGTACATGTGGCTCGGCTTCATCTTCTTCGCCATCGGCGGTATCTTCGCGCTGCTCCTGCGCACCCAGCTTTTCGCGCCGGGGCTCCAGGTCCTGGCCCCGCAGGTCTACAACCAGATCATGTCGCTCCACGGAACGTTCATGATCTTCTTCTTCACCATTCCGCTTCTGGCCGGACTGGGCAACTACATCGTTCCGATTCAGATCGGCGCCCGCGACATGGCGTTTCCGCGTCTGAACGCGATCTCCTTCTGGCTCCTGATTCCAGCGGGTCTGATGATGCTGGCCAGCATGTTCCTGCAGGGCGGCGCGGCCGCCGGCGGCTGGACTTCGTATCCGCCGCTCTCCTCCATGCAGTATTCGCCGGGTCCCGGCGTCGACCTCTGGATCCTGGGGCTCCACCTCGCGGGTCTTTCCTCGATCCTGGGCGGCATCAACTTCGTCGTGACGGTCACGAACCTTCGTGCCCCCGGCATGACGATGTGGAAGATGCCGATGTTCTGCTGGGCGGTCTTCATCACCCAGTGCATCATTCTCGTCGCCACGCCGGTCCTGGCCGGCGCGCTGACGATGCTCCTGACCGACCGCCTCTTCGGCACCTCGTTCTTCGTTCCGGCGGCGGGTGGTGATCCGGTTCTCTGGCAGCACCTGTTCTGGTTCTACTCTCACCCCGCCGTCTACATCATGGTGCTTCCGGGCATGGGAGCGATCTCGCAGATCTTGCCGGTCTTCGCGTCGAAGCGGCTGTTCGGCTACAAGGGACTCGTCTTCTCCACCGCGGGCATCGGCCTCATCGGCTTCATCGTCTGGGGCCACCACATGTTCTCGACCGGGATCGACCCTCGCCTTCGGTTCTTCTTCTCCTTCGCGTCGATGGTGATCGCGGTACCGACCGGAGTGAAGATCTGGTCCTGGATCGCGACGATCTGGGGAGGCGCCCTTCGGTTCCGCACGCCGATGCTCTACGCGCTCGGCTTCATCGCGCTCTTCATTGTTGGGGGGATCACGGGGGTCTGGCTTGCCCTGGTGCCCTTCGACGTGCAGGTGCACGATACCTACTTCGTCGTGGCGCACCTCCATTACGTCCTGTTCGGCGGCTCGCTCATGTCGATCTTCGCCGCCATCTACTACTGGTTCCCGAAGATCTCCGGGCGCATGTATCACGAAGGGTGGGGGAAGGCGCACTTCTGGCTGACCTTCATCGGGATGAACCTCACCTTCATGCCGATGCACCTCATGGGAATCCTGGGGATGCCGCGCCGCATCTATACGTATCAGCCGCAGTACACGAGCATGAATCAAATCGCGACCGTCGGCGCCTACATGCTCGCGATCGCCATGACCATCTTCATGCTGAACATGCTCTTCAGTCTCTGGAAGGGCCGCCGGGCGCCGGTCGATCCGTGGGATCACATCGACGCGAACCGCACGCTCGATTGGACGGTGAGTTCGCCGCCGCCCGCCGAAAACTTCGCGACGATTCCGATCGTTCGCTGACCGGGATGGCCGCCCTCGTGGGCGGCCGCGCCCCGACCTCTCGAGGAAGTTCCCGCTGACACGCATGAACGAACGCCGCTCGCCTCTCGCCCCGCTCCTGATCGCGACGCTTGTCCTGCTCTTCATTCTCGTCGTATGGGGCGGCGTGGTACGCCTGAGCGGATCGGGACTCGCCATCCCGGATTGGCCGCTGGCGGAAGGGAAGCTCCTTCCGCGCCCGCATCCGAACGTTCTGATCGAGTACGCTCACCGCGCGCTGGCCGGCGCCGTCGGCCTCATGACCGCCGTCATCGGCTTCCTGATCTTCCGCAGTCCCGTCTGGCGTCCGCGTCTCGGCCTCTGGATGGGGGCGGCGCTGGCAGTGCTGGCGCTTCAGATATTCATCGGCGGGCGGGTCGTCCTGGAAGAGTTGCCGATCGACCGGGTGGTCACGCATCTCCTCCTGGCGTTTCTCTTCTTCGGGCTCCTCCTGGCGATCACGCTTCGCGTCCAGGACGGTCCGGAAGGGCGCCCGCGCGGTGCCGGCGGAGCAGCCCGGTTTCTCTCGCGATGGGCCAGCCTCGCCTCGTTTCTGGTCCTGGGACAGGTGGCGCTCGGGGGATGGGTTTCCTCCTCGGGGGCGGCCCTGGCCTGCCCCGATTTTCCGACCTGTCACGGGTCATGGCTTCCGCGGATGGAGGGGCTCATCGGCATTCACTACGCGCACCGGCTGGGCGCCTACCTCGTGACGCTGGTGATCCTGGCGATGCTCGTCCGCTCGGCCACGGTGCCGCTCCCGAGCAAGGCACGCTGGATTCTCCGTTTCTCGGGTATACTGCTCGGAATGCAATTCGCCCTCGGGGTAGGCAACGTTCTCCTTCGGCTGCCGCTGCCGGTGAGCGCCGCCCACCTCGGCACCGCGCTGATTCTCTTCGGGAGTCTCCGCATCGCCAGCCATGAGCTTGCCCGTGCGTGATTACGTCGAGCTGATGAAGCCGCGCATCGTCGCCCTCGTCATCGTGACGGCGGTGGCGGGCGTCGTCGTGGAAGGGTCGCTCCTTCGCGAGTGGTGGAGGATGGCGCTCGTGCTCCTCGGCATCACGCTGACGGCCGGTTCCGCGAACGCCTTCAATCAGTACTTCGAGCGCGATCTGGACGCGCTCATGGAACGGACGCGTACGAGACGCCCGCTCCCGCTCCACAAACTGGCGCCGCGGAACGCGCTCGTCTTCGCGATCGCGATCGGGGCCGGCGCCACGATCCTCCTCGGCATCGTCTCCAATCTCCTGGCCGCGTCGCTCGCGCTCGGGACGATTGTCTTCTACGGATTCTTCTACACGCTCTGGCTGAAACCGCGAACGGTCCACAACATCGTGATCGGCGGCGCCGCCGGCGCCATGGGTCCGGTGATCGCGTGGGCCGCGGCGGCGGGAACGCTGGCGCTGCCGCCGGTCTTGATGTTCCTGGTGATCTTCCTCTGGACGCCGCCCCACTTCTGGGCGCTGGCGATTTGCGTCGGTGACGACTATCGGAAAGTTGGTATCCCGATGCTCCCGATCGTGAAGGGGACCGCCGAGACCTACCGGCAGATGGTCTGGTACAGCCTAGCGCTGGCGGCTCTTACCATCGCGATGCCGTTCCTGGACGCGGGCGGTGCCGTTCTCGCGGCCATCGCCATCCCGCTCAGCGGAATCTTCGTCTGGAAGGCGATCCAGGCGCGCCGTGTGGCCACCGTGGAACGCGCCTGGGGCGTTTTCGGATACTCGATCGTCTATCTCTTCGCCCTTTTCCTCGGAATGATCGCCGACGCCATCTGGCATGTGCCGCTCGGCTCGTTCCTCTCGTAGGTCCGCATGAAAAAGCCCAGCAACGCTCTCCTCGGTCTCGGCCTCGCGCTCGGGGTCTTGGTGATGTTCTCCGTCGCGTACGCCAACGTTCCGCTCTTCAAGATGTTCTGCCAGCGCTTCGGAATTCTCGGGGAGGCCAAGGCGGGCTCGAAGGAGGCGACGTGGCAGCAGTCGAGCTCGACCGGTCCCATGGGAACGCGGGACGTCCAGGTGAAGTTCATGGGCGTGGTGGGGAGCGGGCTTCCGGTCCGCTTCGGTCCGTCCGATCCGGTGATCACCGCGAAGATCGGGAAGCCGGTGCACTTGATGTACACCTTCACGAACATGAGCGACGACTCGGTCTTCTTTCGGGCCGTCCACTCCATCGCTCCCGTGGCGGCGGCGAGGGAATTCCAGTTGATGCAGTGTTTCTGCTTCGATGACCAGTCGCTCGGACCGCGCCAGACGGTGACGCTGCCGGTCTATTTCGCGCTCTCGCCACGGACGCCCGCGAACGTCCACGAGGTGATGCTCTCGTACACGCTCTTCCCGCGCGACCCGAAGCGGCCGCTCCCGGTCGGGGCGAAGGAAGCGAATTGAACGCCGACACGCAGCGGCAGCCGGCCACGCCGGCGCGCCTTCGTCGGGTTCTCGTCGTCGTCCTACTCTTCTGTGGAGCGCTGGCCGTCGCGGGCTACTACTGGGGCGGCTATCTCATCAAGCACCCGCCCACGAAGGAGCAGGCTCAGCCCGGTCACTGACGCCGCGGGTGACGGCGCTACTTCGTCTCCCCCGTGTAGATCGACATGATGCTCCGGAGCAGCTTCACCGCGTCCGGCTTCTTCCGCTGGAATGAATTCCGCCCGATGATCGATCCGAACCCGCCCCCGTCGCGAATGGCGCGCGCCTCGTTCAGGACGTCCTCGTCGTTCTCCTTCTTCGCGCCACCCGAGAAAATCACGATGCGGCGGCCGTCGAACGAAGACTGGACCACGTGCCGGACCCGCTCCGCCAGTGTGGCGATCGGGATGGCGTGCTTCGCGTAGGCCTTCTTCGCCTCTTCCTGTTCCACGTGCTCCGACGGGAGCTTCACCTTGATCACGTGCGCGCCCAACTGCGCGGCGATCTGCGCCGCGTAGGCCACGACGTCGATTCCGGTTTCGCCCGACTTGCTGATGTCGGTTCCACGCGGATAGGACCAGACCACGACCGCGATGCCGGCCGCCTTCGCCTCTTCCGCCAGGTCGCGGAGCTGTTCGTACATCACGCCCGCCTGCGAGGAACCGGGGTAGATCGTGAAGCCGATCGCCGCGCAGCCCAGGCGGAGCGCGTCGTTCACGCTTCCGGTCACCGAAGAGAGTGGATCCTTCTCGTCGTGCAGGGAGTCGTGGTTGTTCAGCTTCAGGATCGTCGGGACTTCACCGGCGAAGTCCGCGGCCCCCGCTTCTAGGAAGCCGAGCGGCGCCGCGTAGGCGTTGCAGCCAGACTCGACCGCCAGTTCGAAGTGGAAACGCGGATCGTAGCCGGCAGGGTTGGGCGCGAAGGAGCGCGCCGGTCCATGCTCGAAGCCCTGATCGACCGGAAGAATGACCATCCGGCCCGATCCGGCGGTAGTTCCGTGGAGGAGCATCCGGGCAAGATTCGCCTTCACGCCGGGGTTGTCGGACGAGTACCAGGAGAGAATCTCGCGTACGCGAGGAGTGAGTCGCATGGCGGCTCCCATTTCGAGATTGGGGTGGAAGACAGTGGAACAGTTCGCAGGCTAAGAATAGGCCCCCAAGCCGCTTAGGGCAAGCGCCGGGCGAGTGGCAGGAGCGGTCCGGCTTCCGGTCGCCCGCCTCGCGGCTACCGCCTGCCCCATGCTATTCTGGCCGCCCAACCCAGCGTAATCCAGTCGTGCGGCCATGTCTTGCGACTTTGAGTGCGCACGTTGAGTCCGCGCCGCGGCATTTCATGGTGGGCTTGAGATAGGCGAGGCATGCCAAACCTGTATCCCGAAATCGAACCGTACGAGCAGGGCATGCTGGAGGTCACTGGCGGTGATCTCGTCTACTGGGAGGTGTGCGGCAATCCTGGGGGCAAGCCTGCTGTCGTCTTGCACGGTGGACCCGGCTCGGGGTGTACGTCGTGGCATCGGAGGCTGTTCGATCCTGCTGCGTACCGCGTTGTGCTCTTTGATCAACGTGGTTGTGGGCGGAGCCGGCCTCATGCGAGCTCCCCTGAGACAGAGTTGTCGGGAAACACCACTGGAAATCTGATCGCCGACATAGAGCTGCTACGGGTGCACCTCAAGGTCGAGAAGTGGTTGGTGTTGGGCGGGTCATGGGGCAGCGCGTTGGCGGTTGCCTATGCCGAGCGGTTTCCGACTCGTGTGACGGAATTGATCCTGTTTGGCGTTACGACGGGCCGGCGAGAAGAATTTGACTGGTTGTTTCGTGACGGTCTTGGCGCGTTCTTCCCCGAAGCGTGGGAGCGTCGCCGCAGCGCCTTGCCGGTCGCAGACCGCGACGGCGATATCGTCGAGGCTTACTGCCGCTTGTTGCAGGATCCTGATCCCGCGATTCGTGAGCGGGCTGCTCTTGCCTGGTGCTTGTGGGAGTCCGCGACACCGGATTGGCCTCCCGTGTCTGGGTTGGCACCTCGGTTTTCTGATCCGTCGTTCGCGATGGCCTATGCGCGGCTTGTCACGCATTACGTTCGTCACAATGCGTGGATTGGCGATGGGAGTCTCTTGCGTGACGTGGATAGGCTTGCGGGGATTCCAGGGGTGCTCGTGAACGGGCGTTTCGATTT
>JANNMC010000018.1:0-4110 GCA_031397435.1 Candidatus Eiseniibacteriota bacterium | reverse complement strand
CGAGGACGTGGCGTGGACCTTCCAGCATCTGCTCGAGCGCGAGATGGTGCGCATGATCCGCGAGGTGGCGAAGGGCCCCGTGAAGAACATCGCGCTCGCGGGTGGCGTGTTCGCGAACGTGAAGCTCAACATGGCGATCTCTCAGGAACTGAAACCAGATTCGCTCTACATCTTCCCCGCCATGGGCGACGGCGGCCTGTGCGCTGGCGCCGCGCTCGAACTCGCAGCCTGCGCGCCCACGCCCGCGCCGAACGTCTACTTAGGGACGGGCTACGGCGAGGCCGAGTTGACCGAGGCGCTCGCGCAGCATCCCGAACTCGAAGTGATTCGCCCTGACAACATCGCGCGCTTCGCCGCCGAGCAGCTCGCCGCGGGCAAGATCGTCGCGCGCTGCGATGGCCGCATGGAGTACGGACCGCGCGCGCTCGGCAACCGCTCGGTGCTCGTTCGCTGCGACGACCCACTCGTGAATCAAACCCTCAACAAGCAATTCAACCGCACCGAGTTCATGCCGTTCGCACCGATCTGTCTGTATGAGGACGCCGACGAGTACTTCATCCTGCGCGAAGGCGAGAAGCGCGCGTGTGAGTTCATGACGCTCGTGACGGACTGCACCGAGAAGATGCGCACACGCTGCCCCGCGGCGGTGCACGTGGACGGCACCGCGCGCCCGCAGCTCGTGCGCGCCGACCAGAACCCGGGCATGCACGCGATTCTCACGGAGTACAAGCGCATCACCGGCCTCGCGTGCACCATCAACACCAGCTTCAACATGCACGAGGAGCCGATCGTGCGGACGCCCGAGGAAGCGATCTCCGCCTTCCAGCAGAGCCGCCTCGATTGGCTGCTGCTCGGGCCGTTCATGGTGCGCGAGAAGCGGGCCGAGGCGGCGCGGGCCTAATGGCCGAGTTCGCGGTCGATCGCGAGCGCGCCGCGATCTACGCGCCATTCGTGCTGGACGCCGCGCCGCGCCTGCTCTCGCAGCTCGACCGCGAGCCGCACTCGGTGACGTACGGCAGCTTCGACCGCGACCACTGGAGCTGGAAGTTCCGCGACTTCCCGATCCTGATGACTCAGTGGGCGGTGCTGCCGATCGCGCTGCTCGCGCGGCTCGACTTGCCGGGCAACCCGTACCGCAGCTCCGAGAACCTGCTCGAATGGGCGCGCGCCGCGCTGCGCGTGCTCTGCGAACGCCAGCACAAGAGCGGCGCTTGGGACACCGTCGGCCCCAACAACCAGGACCACGGCGGCGCGCTCGGCTCGATCTACTACTTGGTGGAGACCGCGCGCGCGCTAGGCGACGCGCTCACGAACGAAGATCGCGCGCGCATCACGGGCTGCACCAAGCGGGCGGTGCGATTCGCAGAGCGCAGTGCCGAAGACCACGCGTTCATCTCGAATCATCACGGGCTCTTCGCGCTTGGTTGGCTCGCTGCGAGCGAGTGGCTCGGCGACGCCGCGCTCGCACGCCGCGCCGAGGCGACCGTGCGCGAAATCCTCGCGCGCCAACACGCTGACGGTTTCTACTGCGAGTACAACGGCTTCGATCCCGGCTACGAGGCGCTCGGCATCCAGTACCTCGCCCGTTATTGGGAGCGCACGCGCGACGCGGGCGTGCTCGCTTCGCTGCGCCGCGCCGTCGAGTTCTTCGCGCACGCCGTGCACCCCGACGGCAGCGTCGGCGGCGCGTACGGCTCGCGGCACACGCGCCTCTACTTCCCGGCGGGCTTCGAGATTCTTGCCGCGGAGATTCCCGAAGCCGCGGGCGTCGCGGCGTTCATGTGCGCGCGGCTCGCACGCGGCGAAGTCGTAACGCCCGCGAACGTCGATTCCCATAATGCCTACGTGGTGAACCTCAGCTACCTGCACGCGTGCTCGGTGACGACGTCCGCGCTCGCGCCGGCTGCGCTGCCGTGCGAGTCACTGCGCGGCGAGCGCCACTTCGAGAGTGGCCTCCTCGTCGCGGGCACCGAGTCTTATTACGCCGTGTTCGCGATGCAGAAAGGCGGTGTGTGCCGAGTACACGCCCGCGCGACGGGCGAGCTCGCGTACGAGGACGCAGGCTGGGTGCTGCGCAGCGGGGAAAACACCTACGCCTCACAGATGCTCGGCCTTTCGCGCTTCGGCGAGAGGAGCGACGAAGGCGCCGACGTCATCACTCGCGCGCGCTTCGGCCTTGTACGCCAAGAGCAGCTCACCCCGTTTCGGTTCGTCGTGCTGCGCCTGCTGAACCTGACGCTGTTCCGCAGCGCTGCACTCGGCAACTGGATACGACGCGCGGTGATCGAGCGACTCATTACGGCCACCGCGGAAGCGCCGGTGTCACTCGAGCGCCGCGTGCGATTTCTCGACGACCGCATCGAGATCCACGACACGATCCGCCTCAAGTCGCCCCTCGCTGTCGACGCGCTCTCGCTCGCGCGCGGCTTCACCGGGATCCATATGGGCTCGGCGAAGTACTTCCACGCGTCGCAGACAGCAAGGATCGAGACGCCCTCGACCGCGGGTCTCGCGGAGCGCCTCACGCGCGAGCGCGCGTGCGAGCTGCGGTTCTCGGTGAACCTTCCTCAGAAGTCGTGAGCCCGGGCGATCGACGCAACGCCATGCCGACCCTCCGCGCCTCGCGCTTAGGCTGCGAATCCGCTCAGCCTAAGCGCGGGTGCGAGAAGCGCGCTCGCAGCCGTAACCCCGCGGCGGAGCGAGAGGAAGCGTGCGCCCGACCGCGAGCCATCGCGGGAAAGTACTGCGAGGGCTCGCAGTCTTTGCGCGCGGACGGCGGCGATGGGGGTAGGATGGGCTGTAACCGAATACTAGTTGGGCTGCGCGAGAAGAAGACATGCAGAGCCGTCGCTTCACCGCTTGGCGCAAGAGCCGAACCTTTGGAGACATCTACGGTGGTTGACCTGCTGGCCGATTTTCGGACCGACTGATTCTTGAGAGAGAATGGCTTCCAGCGAAAGGAAGCCCCCATGAAGAAGAGTCGGTTCACGGAAGAGCAGATGGTGAAGATCCTGCGCGAGGCGGATCGGAGCCCGGTGCCGGAGGTCGCGAAGCGGCACAGCGTCAGCGACCAAACGATCTACGCGTGGCGGAAGCGCTTCGGCGAGCTCGTGCCCGCGGACGTGAAGCGCCTGCGCCAGCTCGAGCTGGAGAACGGGCGGCTGAAGAAGATCCTGGCCGAGCGTGACCTCGAGATCGAAGTGATGCGCGAGGTGGCGCGAAAAAAATGGTGAGCGCCACCGTTCGACGGCAGCAGGTGGCGTACGTGCGAGGCCGAGGCGTGTCGGTGCGGCGGGCGTGCAAGCTGCTCTCGGTGGCGCGTTCGACGCTTGGGTACGAGTCGTTGCTGGTGAAGCGCGACGCGCCAGTGATTACGGCGATGCGCGAGCTCGCCGGGCAGTACCCGCGCTTCGGTTACCGCAGGATCCACGTGTTCCTCGGGCGCCGCGGGATGGAGATGAGCCCGGATCGCGCGCATCGCATCTGGCGCCGTGCAGGGCTCCTGGTGCCTCGGCGAAGGCCGCGCCGACGCATCGCAACCGGTCGGCCGCGCCCGCACGCGCCGAGCGCGGCGAACCACGTGTGGGCGTACGACTTCGTGTTCGACACGTGCGCGACCGGACAGACGCTGAAGTGCCTAACAGTCGTGGACGAGTACACGCGCGAGTGCCTCGCGATCGACGTGGGCGGCAGCATCCGCTCGCAGCGCGTGATCGAAGTGCTGTCGAAGCTCGTGAGCGTGCGCGGAGCGCCGCGCTATCTGCGATCGGACAACGGCCCGGAGTTCGTCTCGCGAGAGATCTTGCGCTGGCTCTCGACGGCCAAGATCGAGACCGCCCTCAGCGATCCCGGGAGCCCGTGGCAGAACGGATCGAACGAGAGCTTCAACGGAAAGTTCCGAGACGAGTGTCTCGGGTTGCAGTGGTTTCAGAATCGAGCAGACGCGAAGGCCTTGATCGAGAGCTGGCGGTGCGAGTACAACACCGTGCGCCCGCACTCGAGTCTGGGCAATCTCACGCCGGCGGAGTTCGCCGAGCGGAGTCGATCAACAGAGCAAACAGGGGCCGTTCTCTAGAGACCGTTGGTCCGAGGAATGCCAGCAGGTCACTG
>JANNMC010000015.1:0-5479 GCA_031397435.1 Candidatus Eiseniibacteriota bacterium | reverse complement strand
TGGAGCTGAAGAGCTGGGAGATCCGGTACCCGTGAATGGGGCAGGCGGAGAGAGCCAGAGATAAAGAGAGCCGCATTGTGGCGGGAAAGGGCGGCGCTGGTGCAATCAGTTGGTGGCTCCGTGCGGTTGGCGGGGCTGCGGCACGACCCCTCCACACGCCCACCCACGCCACGTGGCCCACATAACGCCAAGACCCCAGCAGCTTTCGCCGCCAGGGTCCCGCGTCTCAACGCGAACCCGAAAGTTCGCGATTCGTCATCTGGCTCCTGAGGTAGGATTCGAACCTACAACCCTCCGGTTAACAGCCGGATGCTCTACCATTGAGCTACTCAGGATCTGAGACCCCCAGGACCCGCAGCGACCAGAACCGCCGCCGCAGCCACAAGCAGGCCGAACTTCTTGAAACACAACAACTTATCGACAACCACCCAGACAACTTGAGTCAATAATTTTACCCCGATTCCCCCGCCCGCGCAACCACTTCCACCACACGCCTTTCCCCGCACCCCAGACGCGCCGCGGGACTATACTGCCCCGGAGGGGGTTCCCACGCCTTGATCGGTCAGGTCATTTCCCATTATCGAATCTTCGAGCGGCTTGGGCACGGCGCCATGGGCATCGTTTACCGTGGCGAGGATACGCGCCTGGGCCGCGCCGTGGCCCTCAAGTTCCTCCCCGAGGATGTTTCCGCGGACAAGCAGGCCTTCGAGCGGATGCATCGCGAGGCGCGCGCATCTTCCGCGCTCAACCATCCAAACATCTGCACCATCTTCGACATCGCCGACTACGAGGGGCAGCCGTTCCTGGTCATGGAACTCCTGCATGGCCAGACCCTTCGCGAGGCGATCGACGGCAAGCCGCTTCCGGTCACCGACGTCATTGAGTACGGCATCCAGATTGCCGACGCGCTCGACACCGCGCACAAGCAAGGCATCGTCCATCGCGACATCAAGCCGACGAATCTCTACATCACCACGCGCGGCGTGGCGAAGATTCTCGACTTCGGCATCGCGAAGATCACCGAGGAACGCCGCCACCGCCGCGCCGGCGTCACCGCCACAGGCGCCGCGGCGACCTCCACGCAGACCAACGAAGATTCGCTGACGAAAGTCGGCGCCGCGGTCGGCACCGTTGCCTACATGTCGCCCGAGCAGGCGCGCGGGGAGAAACTGGACGGCCGGAGCGACATCTTCGCGCTCGGCGTGGTGCTCTACGAAATGGCCACCGGCCAGCAGGCGTTTCGCGGCGATACCACCGCGGTCATCTTCGACGCCATCCTCAATCGGATGCCGCCCGCCACGCACGATCTCAATCCGAAAGTCCCGGACGAACTGGAACGCTGCATCACTACGTGCCTGGAGAAGGACCGCGAACTCCGCTACCAGACGGCGGCGGAACTCCGGGCCGATCTCCGCCGCCTGAAGCGCGACCTGGAAACGGGTCGCGTTCGCCCCAGCAAGAAGAAGGGCTCATGGGCGCTTCCCGTGGCTATCGCCGCGGGGCTGGCCCTCGGCGTCACGGCGGCGGTGCTCCTGCTCGGCGCGCGCTACGGACTCTTCGGCGCGCGTGCGGCGCAGTCGGGCGGGCTTCGCTCGCAGCCGCTCACCGCGAATCCGCCGGCGAAGCCGCTTCTGGACGCGGCCATCTCCCCCGACGGGAAGTACCTCGCCTACGTCGACTCCTCCGGCTTCTACCTGCAACTGATCGGCGCCGGCGAGATCCATCGTCTCGAGATGCCGCCGGGTCTTCGCGGCCACAGCGTCTCCTGGTTCCCTGACGGCGCGCGTCTTGTTCTCGGCGCCTTCGAGGGCGAAGGCGCCGCCTCCACGCTTTGGCTCGCCTCCATCCTGGGCGGCGAAGCGCGGAAACTGCGCGATGACGCTTCCTCGGCGGCGGTCTCGCCCGATGGATCGCTCATCGCTTTCCTTCCCGGCCGCGGGGGGAACGAGATCTGGGTGACCGACGCGAAAGGCGCGGAGCCGCGGCGCGTCGGCACGGCCCCGGCGCGCGCACGCTACGCGCGGCTCACCTGGGCGACCGACAACGATCGCATCGTGGTGAGTGGCTGGAAGCAGGTCGACGAGGGGAACGTCGGCTTCATCGAGAGCCACGGCGTGCTGGACCACAAGGTGAGCTCGCTGGCCGAAGGGACCGACTACGCCGCCACCGTGGAAGCGGGGCTCTGGGGCGCGCCGAAGGGACGCATCGTCTACTGCAAGGCGGAAGCGCCTCCCCATGAGACTGACAGCAATCTCTGGGAAGTGCGCATCCACCTCCGGACCGGCGAGCGCGTTGGAAAGCCGAGGCGCCTCACCGACTGGGCGGGCACCACGCTTCTGGCGCCGAGCGTCACCTATAACGGCACACGGCTCGTCGTCCTCAAGTCGCACGCGCGGACTGATGTCCTGGTCGGCGACTTGAGCACGACGGGCGCGGGGCTCTCCGGCGTCCGCGCCCTGACGAAGGGTGACGGCGACGCGGTTCCCACCGGATGGCGGCCCGACGCGGGCGCGGTCCTCTTCCAGACCGACCGGAACGGAACCTCGGACGTCTACGAGCAGAGCCTCTCCACGCAGGCCTCCGCGCAGGCGGCCGCCGCGGTGGCCACGCTTCCCGACGAAGAGGGTGGCGCCTTCGTCGCCGGCGATCCTCCCGACGTCTACTACTGGTCGTGGCAGCGAAGCGAGGGATCGCAGGAGGCGGAGGCGCACCTGATGCGCATCACCAACGGCGGCATGACGTCGAAGGTGGTGCTCGCGGGACTCCGATCGCGAATTGCCGTCATCGGTCCGCGGAAGAGCGGTGAACCGCTCCTGGCATTCGCGCTCGACCCCCGGGAACGGAAACTCTCGCTGGGCGAGGTCGACCTTGCCAAGGGGACCATGTCCCCTCGGGCCAAGCTCGACGTGAACCCCGACGAGTGGCTCCGCTTCACTCCCTCGCCCGACGGAACGCGCGTCGCGCTTCTCTCGGCCGACGGGAAAGTTCGAATTCTTCGCGTCGATGGAACGCCGGGTCGGGAGATCGTGGTGAAGGATTGGAGCGACGGGCTCCGCGCCATCGTCTGGTCCGCCGACGGCACGCGGCTCTTCGGTACGTGGGGAACTTCCGGCGCCTACGCGATCCTCGACATCGCGATGGACGGCCAGGCGCGCGCGATCTGGCGCACCTCGGACGCGCCACCGTCGAGTCCGGTCCCCTCGCCCGACGGGAAGCGGCTCGCCTTCGCCCGCGCGCGCGCGGGTGGAGCGGAACGCGTATCTGTTGGACGATCTGCGGAGCATCTGGCCGGAGCTGGCCGGAACGCCGTAGTCAGCGGTAGTCCGCCTGGCCGGCTACCGCAGCCGGGCTAGCGCCATCCCCGCGGCGATGAGAATCCCCACCCCGATCGCTCCCCGCAGCCATTGCGCCGTGAGGCGTCGTCCCATCATGGTTCCGGCGATCACCCCCGGCACCGAACCGACGGCGGTGATGACCGCCAGGCTCGGGTCGAGATGGCCGAGCATCGTGTGCATTCCCGCCGAGACGACGAGCGTCAGCACACCCGCCACGAGGGCCGCGGCTACCGCGCGATGCGCGTCGACGCGGAGCGGGCCGGCGAGCGCGCTCACGAAGAGCGTGCCGGTTCCGATGCTGGTGAGTCCCGCCACGTAGCCAACCGCCGCGCCGATTCCAAAGACGCCTCCCCACGCGGGATCGCCACCCAGCACGCCGAAGCGTGAGCCGACGGTGGCGGGCGCCGCTTCCGGATCGAGTTCGGTCGCGCCGGCCCCAGCGCCCCCGCCAGCGCGGCGGAGCGCCTGAATGACCAGGATCACGCCAACCAAAACCAGCACACCCGTGATGATCGGGCGGAGCAGCGCCGCGTCGAGCCGGCTCGAGGTCCAGGCCCCCGCGATGGCGCACGGAATCGCGCCGAGCGCCATGGCCACGCCCAGCGACCGTTCGCCAAGCTGGAACTGCCGGCGCGTCCAGACGCCCGCCAGTTTCATCATCACCGCTTGCGTCGTGGCCGATCCGACGATTACTTGTGGCGGCATGTCGGGATAGAATACGAGGAGAAGTGCCGCGATCACCGACCCGGCGCCGATGCCGGTCATGCCGACGAGCGTTCCGCCGACGAGTCCGATCGCGATGGCGGGGAGCGCGGCTCCGACGATGGCGCCGGGCTCGATCAACGCCCTTCCCTCCACGGCATGCTCGTCGGCTCGGTCGGCTCGCGCCACGCCCACGACCGCACGCTTCGCGCGTATCCCGATCGCCCCAGGAGCGCGTCGTAGGAGAAGAGTGCGATGCCGTCCACCCCCAGCGCGCGCGCCTTCCGGATCTTGTCGCACGCGTCGCGGGCGCCCTGGTTGTAGACCGCGATGCCGGCCCAGATCTGCCGCTTGGTGGGGAGGTTCATGGCCGCCGCGATCTGGCGCTCCACGATCGGCGTGCTTGGCGAGTAAGCCATCGGGATGGCCGCGTCGAGCAGGTTTTCCCGTAGCCACGCCGGCCAGTCTTGAAGGTAGCGATTCAGCGCGGCGTTCTGGTCGGCGATCACGGCGGCGGTCAGCTTGATCTTCCGGCCGCTGAGATCGAGGTCGTGGCGCAGATCGCGCACCAGATTCGTCACCTGTTCCCGCTTCCACTCGATCCATCGCGAACGGAGATCGGCAATTCGATCGGCACCGCCCAGGAGATCGAGGAACGCGCTGTCGGGCTGTTCCAGCCGGATCGGATCGATGCCGAACTCACGCTCGAACGCCGTGCGCGTGTGGGGGTCGTATCCGACCGTCGGCTCGGGATACCGGACGTAGTCGAGGTGAATGCCGTCCACCGGGTAGCGCCCCACGATCTCCCGGACTAGTTCGCGGATGTGGCGCCGCACGTCGGGGTTTCCCGGCGCCAGGTACATCCCCTCGAATTTCTCCTCCTTGAATTCTTCCGGCAGCATCTCCGCGAGGCGGCGCCCATCCGCGCGGACGGAGATCCAGTCGGAATGCGCGTTCACCACGTGGAGCGCCGGCCGCGGCGGGGCGCCTGCCGACCAGACGAGGTAGACGTTGATCCACGCGTGCACTTCCAACCCGGCCGCGTGCGCCTTGGAGCAGAGTCGCGCCAGCGGATCGAAGTCGGCGGGCGACGCTTCCAGTTCCGCCGCGCGAGGGGCCAGGTCAGAGGTGTAGTAGGCGTCGCCGCGCCCCCGCACCTGCACGAGCAGCGTGTTGGCATTCACCTGTGTCGAGAGATCGACGATCTTGTCGACGCGGCCCGGGGTGGTGAGGGCGTGCCGTACCACCCAGATGGCGCGCGTCTCCTCCCCCGCGGGAGGGGGGCCGGCCACGGCGCCACGCGGCGCGAGCAGGAGGAGCGCGAGCAGCATGAAAAACGCCGGTGCTGACTTCACTCAAGTCCGGCCTGGACACCGGCGCCTCGCTGGACGGGAGCACCACCCACCTGGGCGCCACCGCCATCTACCGGGGCGGGCTGCTCG
>JANNMC010000405.1:0-9709 GCA_031397435.1 Candidatus Eiseniibacteriota bacterium | reverse complement strand
GTTCGATCAGTATTTCCGTCGACCGCGAAGGGTCTCGGTGGCGGTAAAGAACACGAATGACGACTGGGAGCCCTGTTTGGAGGCGGCGTAGAGACGGGTCTCTTTGACAGAAAAGGCAGCCGTGGCCCCAGATACTTCGAGCGTCGGACTACGGCGCAACTCGCTTCGCCATGTGAAGCGCCAACGCGCGCCAGTCGGCGCCTCGCTTCACGTAGGTCGCGGTGTACCGCAACACGGAGACGCTCTCTTCCTCGCCGGGCGACTGGAAACGCAGTTCGGCCGTTCCGCACACGACGGCGGTGTCGCCCTCCACCAAGACGGTGCGCTCGGTGACGGTCTGACCCTTCATCCGTCCGCCGAGGATGTTCCGGATCAGCTCTTCCTTCCCGGAGGTCTCGCCGCTGTTCGAATTGAAGACGAACCGATCGTCGAGGACCCGCCGGAGCGTCGGCTCGTCGCGGGCGACCTCGGCGCGCGTCCACGCGTCCTCGACCGCGAGGACAGCCTTCTCCAGCGTGGGGCGAGGCGCCTCACTCATGCCCGGCCGCCGCATGCGGCACGTAGGCCGCCTCCAGCGCCGTCATCTCCTCGTCCGACAGCGATACGTCGACCGCGCCGGCGGCCGTCTCCAGATGCTCCATCTTCGTCGCCCCCACGATCGGCGCCGTCACGCCCGGCTTCCGCAGAAGCCACGCCAGCGCGACCTGCGCATGGGGAAGCTTCCGCGCCTTCGCGATTCGGTCGACCGCTTCGATCACCGCGCGATCGGCATCGGCTGTCGCCGCGTAGAGGATCTGGCCGTAGCGATCGTTCTCCGACCGCTTCGTCGCCTTCGCCTCCGGACCGCGCGCCAGGCGGCCGCGCGCGAGCGGGCTCCACGGGATCATCCCGACGCCCTGGTCCACGCAGAGGGGCGCCATCTCGCGCTCCTCCTCGCGGTAGAGCAGGTTGTAGTGATTCTGCATCGAGACGAAGCGCGTCCAGCCGTTCCGCTCGGCGACGCGCTGCGCCTTGGCGAACTGCCAGGCCCACATCGACGACGCCCCGATGTAGCGCGCCTTTCCCATCCGCACGACGTCGTGGAGCGCTTCCATCGTCTCCTCGATCGGCGTCTCGGGATCGAACCGGTGGATCTGGTAGAGGTCGACGTAGTCGGTCTCGAGCCGCTTCAGGCTCGCGTCGATCTCGTGGAGGATCGCCTTCCGCGAGAGCCCAGTGCCGTTCGGGCCGGGGCGCATCCGGTGGAAGACCTTTGTCGCGATGACGACCTCTTCGCGCCGCGCGAAGTCGCGGAGCGCGCGGCCGGTGATCTCCTCGCTCGCGCCGAAGGAGTAGACGTTCGCGGTGTCGAAGAAGTTGATGCCGAGTTCCAGGGCGCGCTTGAAGAAGGGCCGCGACTCATCCTCCTTCATCGCCCAGGTCCAGCCGAGCGTCGCGCCGGGGAGTTTGGCGTCGGGATCGCCGTAGCTCATACAGCCGAGGCAAATCCGCGAAACGGTCAGCCCTGAAGTTCCGAGTCGTTGATAGTTCATGGTCTCCTCATCGCTTCGATCGCCGCCACCTGCCGCGTCGCGCGCGCGATCATCAGCGCCTCGCGCGTCCTGATGACGAGTATCCTGCCCGCCGAGTCGTCCGCGGAAACATCCGCGTCGGGTTCGGCCGCGGCGTTTCGCGCCGCGTCAATCCGGAGCCCCAGGCACTCGAGTCCCTCGCAGATCGAAGCCCGCACTCCCGGCGCGTGTTCGCCGACGCCGGCCGTGAAGACGAGCACGTCGACCCCACCCATCGCCACCGCCAGTCCACCGACGACCGCGCGCGCGCGCTCCGCGTAGATCTCGAGCGCGAGCCGCGCCCGCTCGTTGCCCTCGGCGGCCGCGGCCTCCACCTCCCGGACGTCGCCGGAAACTCCCGATACTCCAAGGAGCCCCGACTCGAAGTTGAGCGCCCGATCCAGAGCTTCGACGTCCATCCCGTGGCGCCGCTGCACGTACACGAGAATGCCCGGGTCGATCGAGCCCGAGCGGGTCCCCATCATCAACCCTTCGAGCGGCGTAAATCCCATCGAGGTGGCGACCGGCTTCCCGCCGCGGACGGCGCTCGCGGAGCATCCGTTCCCGAGGTGGAGGACCACGACTCGAAGTCCCGCGGCATCGCGCCCCAGCACTTCGGCGGCGCGGGCCGAGGCGTAGTCATGGCTCAGTCCGTGAAAGCCGAACCGCCGCACGCCCCACGCCGCGTGCCATGCGTAGGGGAGGGGATAGATGACGGCTTTCTCCGGCAGAGCGGCGAAGAAGGTCGTATCGAAAACGGCGACGTGCGGCATGTCGGGGAAGTGGTGCTGCGCCGCCGTGATGGCCTGGAGCTCCGCCTGATTGTGGAGCGGCGCGAACTCCTCGAAGCACGCGATCGTGGAGCGGACGTGCGCGTCGATCCGCGTCGGCTTGTTCCAATGATCGCCGCAGTGGACCACGCGGTGACCGACGGCGTGGATTTCGGCCGCGGCATCGGGCGCCTTCGCGGCCAGCGACACGAGGCCGCGCTCGAACGCCTCGCGCATCCCGGTCCCCCCTCCCACCCACGGGAGCACGAGGGATGCCCATTCGCGCTCGGCCGCGTCGTCGAAGAGGCTCATCTTCACGGTGCTGGAACCCGCGTTCAAACAGAGAAGACTCATAGCGCGCTTTTTCGCGACGTCGCCCCGTTGGGCCATCGCCACGTGGCGATTTCGGGCGGGTCGACTCCCTCACGCTCGATGAAGATCCGGTGCTCCGCGATGAGGCGCTCGTATTTCCGGATCAGCTGCTCCGCCTTCGCGGCGACGCGGGGTTCCTTCCACGCCAGTTTCTGCGCGGTCTGGATCACGACGTGATAGCGGCTGGTCCGGTTTCGGATGTGCATGTCGAACGGGGTCGTGGTCGACCCCTCTTCGCGATAACCGTTGATGTCGAAGCGTTCGCTCCGCGGCCGCTCCCAGCAGAGCTGCTTGATGGCGGCGGTGTAGCCGTGGAAGTTGTAGATCACCGGCGCGTCGAGCGGGAAGATCCGCTGGAAGCGCCCCTCGTCCAGTCCGTGCGGATATTTCTGCGGGATGCCGAGCGCGACGAGATCCATGACGTTCACCACCCGCACGCGCCACTCGGGCGCCTCCTCGCGCAAGAGCGACGCGGCGCCCAGGATCTCCATGGTGAGATTGTCGCCCGTGGCGGCGAGCACGATCTGAGGGTCCTCGCCGTCGTTCGCGCTGGCCCAGCGCCAGACGTTCGCGCCGACCCGAAGCTCCTCCCGCGCCTCCTCCATCGACAGCCACTGGTGCATCGGCTGCTTTCCGGAGACGATGATGTTGATGTGGTCGGTGGAGTTAAGACACCGCTCCATCGTGGCGAGGAGCGTGTTTCCGTCGGGCGGGAGATAGATGTGGTACGTCTCGCCCTTCTTCGTCAGCAGATTGTTGATGAATCCCGGCCCCTGATGCGAGAAGCCGTTGTGATCTTGGCGCCACGACTCGGAGGTCAGGAGGTAGTTGAGCGAGGAGATCGGCTTCCGCCACGTCACCTCCAGCGACGCCTTCAAGAATTTGGCGTACTGGTTCATCATCCCGTCCACGATCGGCACGAAGGCCTCGTAGCAGGGGAAGAGGCCGTGGCGCCCGGTGAGGAGATAGCCCTCCAGCCATCCCTGGCACATGTGCTCGGAGAGCATCTCGAGGACGCGTCCGTCGCGGCCGGTCTTCTCGGTGCCGTGGGGAAGGGGCCAGTTGTACTGCCGCTGCGTCACCTCGAGTACCGCGCCGAGGCGGTTCGATTCGAGTTCGTCGGGGCAGACGATGCGGAAGTTCCGCGCCGCGTCGTTCCGGCGGATCACGTCGGAGAGATAGGCGCCCAGCGCCTTCATGTTGCTCACCCACGGTTCGCCGCGCCGCTCGGGCGCGACGGGAACCGCGAACGCCTCGAGCGGCGGGAGGTCGAGCGGCACGCGGCGGTCGCCCCCGAAGCCGGCGGGGTTCATCGCCATCCGGCGCTCGCGCGGCGGGCAGGTCTCCAGGAGGTCGGGCATCGGGCGGCCGTCGCGGTCGAACAACTCCTCGGGACGATACGAGCGGAGCCAACGCTCCAGGATCGCGAGATGCTCCGGATTCGTCTTCGGCTCGGAGACCGGCACCTGGTGGGAGCGGAAATTCCCCTCCACCTCGTGGCCGTCCACGACCTTGGGACAGCCGCGTCCCTTCGGTGTCCGCAAGACGAGCAACGGCCAGCGCGGCCGCTCCACCGGATCGCCGCCCCGCGCGCGGCTTTGGATCGTGCGGATCTCGCCGTGCATCTGCGTGAAGGCGTCACTCAGCGTCGCGTCGACGTCGGGCCCGTCGTCCACGAAATGCGGCTCGTAGCCGCATCCCTCGAAGTAGGCGCGGAGTTCCTCCTCGCTCATCGTGCCCGGGATGCTCGGGTTCGCGATCTTGAATCCGTTCAGGAGCAGCACGGGGAGCACGGCGCCGTCGGTGGCGGGATTCAGGAATTTGGTCCCGTGCCACGAGTTCGCGGTCGGGCCCGTCTCCCATTCGCCGTCTCCGACGAGGCAGGCAACGATGAGGTCGGGATTGTCGAGCGCGGCGCCGAACGCGGTCGAGAGCGCGTAGCCGAGTTCGCCGCCCTCGTGGATCACGCCGGGGATACCCGGATTCAGGTGGCTCGGGAAGCCGTACGGCCACGAGAACCGGGACGTCAGCTTCTGGAGCCCCGCGCGGTCTCGCGTGACGTCGGGGTAGTAATCAGTGATCGTCCCCTCGAGCCAGAGATTCGCCATGTTGGCGGCGGCGCCGTGGCCCGGGCCCGTGACGAGGAGAATGCTCGCGTCGGTATCAAGGATCAGGCGATTCAGATGCGCGCAGATGAGATTGATGCCGGGGGCGGTTCCCCAGTGGCCGAGGAGACGATCCTTGAGGTGCTCGGGCTTGAGCGGCTCCTCGAGAAGCGGGTTCGACTTGAGGTAGATCTGAGCGGCCGAGATGTAATCGACCGCCCTGCGATAGCGCGCGATGCGCTCGAGATCGGCGGTGCGGCTCGTCGCGACAGGGATGGACCGTGACGGAGGCGCCGTCGTCGTTGAACGGTGCATGGAGCCTCCTTTTCATGCTTCCCCTCGATGGTCTCCCGGCCACCCGCGCGGCGCAAGGGTCCTTTCGACATACCACCGAAGTGGGCTGATCAATCTGACCCGGGCGGCACCGTGGGCGTAGGGATTTAGGACCGTGATGCGACGCGCCGCTTTCGCCTTGGCGAGTCTCCTCCTCGTGCGTCCCCTCAGCTGGAGATAACCGCGACCATCGCGGCCGTCCGCGCATCCACCGGCTCCGTTTCCGAGGCGAGGGCCCCCCGCATCCGTTCGACGATCTTCCGCTCGGGTCTAGGGTCGAGTTCGGGATAGACCTTCTGCTTGAAGAGGAGAAGGATGGTCTTCTCGTCGGCGCGAAGGATCCCCCGCTCGCAAAGTTGGAGCGCCGCGCGGTGGTGGAGACGATTCGTCCCCGCCACGCGCGTGATCCATACCATCAACGACGCTCGCCGCTTGCTCGCGGCGATGCGCGCGGCGGCCTCGTCGAGGATGGGGTCGCCTAACGGCCGTTCGTCGCGGGCTTCGAGCAACTGCTTCTTCCTGTCGCCGATCCCGATCCGCTCCTCGATCAACAACTCCGCCAGCACCGCCCCGGCGACCAGGTGCTCCGGAACATAAGTCGCGAGCGTGCCGGTCTGGTTGGCGAGTGCGAGGAGCATGAGTTCCTCGTAGAGGTGAAGCGGTTTCGGCCCCCTGTCCTTGGATCGAATGCTCATGTTGTCTCCGTTCGGTGCGTGGCTCCGCGCCTCTACCGCCCGCGCCTCTTCTTGCGGAGTCGCCTTCTCGGTGATCTTCTCCTTGGAGGTGATGCGCCAGTCATGTGGCACGCGTCAAAGCACGCAGTGAAACCGTAAGGGTGGAAGTATACAGGAGGGAGCCCGCCCCGTTTACCCCTCCAGCCACCGCTCCACGGGCGCGGCGAGGAACTCGTTCACGGCGATTCCGTCGGTCCCGACGATGAGCGAGCGGCGCGTTCGATGCGCCTTCGAGAATGCCTCCAATCCAGAGTGCGCCCGCGGGACTCGTCCGCTCTTGACCTCGATCGCAACGATCTCCCGTCCCGAGCGAAGCACGAAGTCGACTTCGTCGTTTCCCTCGCGCCAATAGAAGAGCTCGCAGACTCCGCGGGCGGCGGCGTTGGCCAAGTGCGCCCCGACGGCCGATTCCGAGAGCCGGCCGAAGAACGCGCGGTCATTCCACGCCTCCTCAGGCGAGAGGCCGGACATGGCCGAGAAGAGGGCGTTGTTCAGGACCTGCAGCTTCGGGCTGGACCCTCGCTGGCGGACGACCTTTCCCGAGTACTTCGGTAGCCCGACGAGCATGCCGGCACCGGCCAGCAGATCCAGATAGTGAGCCAGCGTCGTCGTGTTTCCCGCGTCGTGAAGCTGTCCCAGCATTTTGGTGTAGGAGAGAATCTGCCCCGAGTAGCGGCACCCGAGATCGAACAGTCGGCGCAGAAGCGCGGGCTTGTGGACCCGAGTCAGGAGGAGCACGTCGCGCGAAATGGTCGTCTCGACCAGCGAGTCGAGGATGTAGGCCCTCCATCGCAGCGGATCGCCCACCAGGGGAGCCGCGCCGGGGTATCCCCCGAAATAGAGGTATTGATCGGCGGTGACCCCGAAAGCCTTCCGCATCTCGGTGAGAGACCAGTGGGGAAGTCTCAGCGTCTCGAACCGGCCCGCGAGGCTCTCCGTCAGGCCCTGCTGGAGCAGGAGAGGCGCCGACCCGAGGAGAACGACCTTGAGCTTCCGCTTTGCCCGCGTGTCCTCATCCCAGAGCCGCTTGACCGTCTCGGACCAGTCGGCGACCTTCTGAACCTCGTCGATGGCCAGAACGGCGCCGCGATCGGCCGACGCGGCCGCAGCATCGCGTGCGCGCTCCCATTGTGTCGCCAACCACTCGGCGCTCCGCAGCGTGGGCTCGTCGGCGGAAACGAACAGCGCCGGAACCTTGGGCCGGGCCAGCACCTGCTGGACGAGCGTCGTTTTGCCCACCTGGCGCGGGCCCACGACCACCTGCAGGAAACGGCGAGGTTCCCGAAGCCTGGAGCGAAGAATTTCGGCGAGGTCGCGCTCGAAGCGGAGGGGGGACTGTTTGCTCAACATATTGAGTAATTTAACTCAATATAGTGAGTAATGCAAACGGCTTCGCCTGGGTCTGTGCCCCGGCAAGGACAAGGTCGGCCTCGTCGCGGGGCGGGTTCTTGGTCGACGCGGAGACGCTGGGGGCGCGTATGCGGAGGGGGATGCCGAGCCGAAGAAGGTCATGATACCTCGCCCAGAAGTGCAACCAAAGAGTTCACACAATGTTGTGAACCAACTGGTTGCACTTCGCCGGGGAGATGTATCCCCCCTCGGCGCAGATGGCATGGGGGAGGTCTACCGCGCGCGAGGCGCGGAGCATCGCGGCCCTCAACCATCCCAACATCGTCACCCACTACTCGGTCGAGGGGGCGAGCGGGATCCGCTGGTGATCGGGGTCGCGGCCCGCTAAGGGCGACTCCGCAAGCCCGAAATTGAGACAGGCGCCCCAGAGCAGGCGCCCGTCTCGGTATCGCTAGCCATCTACACGCGGGCGTGCACGCGCTGCCACTCGGTCTCGAAGTAGCGAGCATCCTCATCGTCTCGAGGCCTCACTCCCACGACGATCCCGCCTTCTCTGAGATCGGTCTCGTAGAACTTGGCGTGCTCCTCGGAGATACCGGCCCCAACGAGAAGGCCTACGAGCCCTCCCGCCGTCGCGCCGGCGGCTCCTCCCGCGATTGCTCCTGCAAGCGGGCCGGCAATCACCAGGCCGAGGGCCGGAATTGTCAACGCAGCCGCAGCCGCGGCAAAGCCCACCACGGTAGCACCGACCGCGCCGCCAACCATGCCGCCGACGCCGCCGCCTTTGAGCGCCTTGTTACCCATCTCGGTATGTACTTCGTCCTTGGCGAACAGACGCTCGCGCGTGTCGTCCGACATCACGACATGGATGTCGTCGCTCTTGTAACCGCGCGCCGCGATGGCGTTATACGCACGTTCGGCGGACTCGCGATCACGGAACGAACTGGTGATGACAGGGCGCTTCAGCTCCATCTTCTTGTCGGACATCTGATACCTCCGCTGTGGCGTAGTTGCATTCCAGCACATTTTGCCGGTCCAGTTGTGGCTCGAACCCACGATAGGGGGCACGAGCAGTGACAACAGTCCCTAGCATAGTCGGGGCCAAGCGCGAGCCAGCGGAGGAATCGAAGCGGGGGCACACGTACGTGCGGGGTTGTGGGTCACTCAGAGGCTGCCGGTTCACCATCGGAAGGCAAGAAGAGGAGTCGTTGTTTCAACTTGTGGTAACTCCTGCACGTGGCCGGCGTATCCCTCCGCTCCCTTTCCGGTCCTGCCGGAACTCTGTTAACGTTCAACCCTTCTCCAAGTCACAGTCCCATACCACCCCGAGCCCGGGAGACCGCCATGAGTCGTGCCCCCTTATTGCGATGTCCTGTGCTACGCGGTGAGTCTTGGTCGTAGTCCCGCCGGATCTCCAGGCCCGTTTCGGCCCGATCGACATCTACCTGTTCGATCAGCTTCTCCGGGGCCGCATCCGCGCGGGAATGCGCGTGCTCGATGCAGGGTGCGGCTCCGGACGAAACCTTGTCTATCTCCTGCAGTCCGGCTTCGACGTCTTCGGCGTGGACACGGATCGAGAATCCATCGAGGCGGCACGTCAGCTCGCCGCCCAACTGGCTCCCCATCTGCCTGCGGAAAATATCCGGCTCGAACCGATCGAGCGAATGTCATTCCCGGACGCATTCGCCGATGTGGTGCTCTGCAGCGCGGTGCTGCACTTCGCGCGGGATGACGAACAGTTCACGGCGATGGTTCGTGGGATGTGGCGCGTGCTCCAAGCGGGTGGCCTTCTCTTTTGCCGTCTGGCCTCCTCCATCGGCATGGAGGACCGAGTCGTGCCCCTCGCGGGACGCCGCTTCAGTCTGCCGGACGGATCGGAACGCTACCTCGTCGATGAGTCGATGCTCATGGATCTGACCAGGGAGCTCGGAGGTGTCCTCGCGGATCCACTCAAGACGACCGTCGTGCAGGATCGGCGGTGCATGACGACGTGGGTTCTATGGAAGGGCGAATCGGCGCATGCGGCCTGAGAGGGCCCTGATCATGAATTTCGTGGAGGTCTTCCAATGTCCGAGCAAGTGACCCGTGAATTGCTGAAAGAATTCCTAGAAGCGTTCAATCGCCACGATCTGGACTCCATCATGGACTATTTCGCAGAGGATTCCGTCTTCTACATGCCGCGAGGTTCGACACCTCGCGGCGATCGGTACGTCGGGAAGGACGAGGTGCGAGCGGGCTTGGCGAAAAGATTTGAGGGGATTCCGGATGTGCATTACGGAGCAGATCAGCACTGGGTATGTGGTGATTTAGGCGTCTCCGAATGGACACTCACTGGCACATCTGTGTCCGGGCAATCGATAGAGGTGAGAGGCGTCGACTTGCTTGAGTTCGTACGGGGAAAGATCATCCGAAAGGATTCCTTTTGGAAAATCCTTCTGTGAGTATGCGGGCGTTGGCGAGTCATGTGCAGGCCTGAGTAGCTCCAGGGTCCTCCC
>JANNMC010000390.1:0-19322 GCA_031397435.1 Candidatus Eiseniibacteriota bacterium | reverse complement strand
AGCGGCTGCTTGTTCATGGTCATCTGGATCATCTCCGCGGAGGCCAAGCCGGCGCTGGTCACGAGGAGGGCCAGGATGGCGGCGGAGAAGAAAGTTTTGCGTAGCGAAGAGCGGATCATGCGAGCGGTCTCCCGTGGTTCGATCGTGATCGATGGAGCGGTTCGGTTCGATTCCCCCGGCGAGAGCGGGATGCGACCTGCTTCAGTCTACCCCGAGCCGGGCATGTCGGCATCATTGGCGCGGGGCGCCGCGTCGGCGAGCGCCGCCGCGATCTCCTCCAGGACCCCCGTGTCCCGCTCGGACTCCAGCGCTGCCAGGAGCGCCCGGCGTGCCGAATCTCCGCCGATCCGGCCGAGAGCCCAGGCGGAGTGCCCGCGCCCCGCGGCACTCTCCTCCTCCCGCAGGGCGCGCGCCAGCGCCGGCACCGCACGGCTTTCGCCCAGGTTTCCCAGCGCCACCGCCACGTTACGAACGAACCGGTCGCGACCCGCGCGCATGAGTGGAGTTCCTTCGTAACGCGCCCTGAATCCCTCGGCATCGATCGACAGCAAGGGGAGGAGCCAGGGTGTCTGTTGGAGTGGCCGTTCCGCGAAGTCGGGCTCGTACGTCGGGGTGGCGAAGCGGTTCCAGGGGCAGGCTTCCTGGCAATCATCGCAGCCGAAGATCCGGTCGCCGATCGCTCTCCGCATCTCACGAGGGATGGCGCCCTCATGTTCGATGGTGAGATACGAGATGCAGCGCCTGGCGTCCACCTGGTAGGGGGCGACGATGGCGCCGGTGGGACAGGCGGGGATGCAGCGCGTGCAGCGGCCGCAGCGGTTTCGCGCCGGCTCTCCGGCGGGAAGATGAACGTTGCAGATCATCTCCCCGAGGAAGTACCACGAGCCGGCTCCTTGCCGGATCAGGTTTCCGTTCTTCCCGATCCACCCCAGGCCCGCGCGCTCGGCCCACCCCCGCTCGAGGACCGGGCCGCTGTCGACGTAGGCGCGCCAGCGCGTCCCGGGTCGAAGCGCCTCCAGCCCCCGTCCCAAGCGATTCAGCCGTCGCTTCAAGCGTCCATGGTAGTCGCGACCCCACGCATAGCGGGCAACCCGGCCCCGGAGCGCGGGAGCGCGCCCCTCGATGGGGGACTCGACGGGCCAGTCGCCACGGTAGTAGGAGGCGAGCACGGAGACGACGCTCAACGCCTCCGGAACGACGCGACGAGGGTCGGAGCGGCGCTCCGGTTCCCGCGCCATCCAGCGCATGGTCGCGTGGCGCCCCTCCTCCAGCCATGCCGTGAGCCGCGCCGCGTGCGGGTGCTCTTCGGCCCGCGCGAAGCCAATCGCGTCGAATCCGAGCGCGGCGGCGCTCTCCCTCAGCGCGCTCGCCAGCCCTTCGGGTGTGCTAGCATCCGTCCGTGTCGGACGAACTTGAGTTACAGCCGGTATTTCCGCTTCCAAACGTCGTCCTCTTTCCGCGGGCGCTTCTGCCGCTCCATATCTTCGAACCGCGCTACCGGACCATGATCGCCGATGTCCTGGGCGGTGGCCAGACGGTGGTGGTCGCGCTCCTCAAGCAGGGCTGGGAGCAGGACTACTATGGTAATCCCGAGGCGCATGCCGTCGCCTGCCTGGGCCGCGTCGTGGAGCACCACCAGCTTTCCGACGGACGCACCAACATCATGCTTCAGGGAGAGGAGAAGGTCTTTCTCGATCGCACCGAACGCCACCTGCCGTACCGCATCGCCCGCGTGCGGCGAGTCGAGGAGGACCCGAACTGGGCACGCGGGGAGGGTGCGGCGGCGATGGCGGCGGAACTGATCGAACTCTACCGCCGGGCGCATCAGAGGCAGGAGACCGCGCTCGATCTGGCGCAATTTCTGGGTCCCCACGTCGACCCGGAGACGGTGGTGAACACGATCGCCATGAACCTGGACGGCGAGGCCGAGGTTCGCCAGCAGCTTCTGGAGATCGACAGCCTCGCGATACGGTTCCAGGCCCTCCATCAACTCCTTCGTGAATCGGGCCGGACCCAGGACGTGATCGATCGGGCCCGGCATCTCTACCCCCATGACCCGCGTCGGAACTAGGAGTCAATCGTGACCGCTCCCGGCGCCGCGCCGTTGATCGCGGCACTGCAGCGCGCCTATCCCGACGCGGCATGCGCCCTTTCGCACCACGATCCCTTTCAGCTCCTGGTGGCCACCATCCTCTCGGCGCAGTGCACGGACGTCCGCGTCAACATGGTGACGCCGAAGCTCTTCGCCGCGTATCCCGACGCCGCGGCAATGAGCCGCGCGGGGCAGGAAGAACTGGAGACGATCATCCGCTCAACCGGTTTCTACCGAAACAAGGCGAAGTCGATCCGCGGCGCCTCCACGCGCGTGATGGAAACCTTCGGCGGACGAGTGCCGAAGACGATGGAAGAACTCCTCACGCTCCCCGGCGTGGCGCGGAAGACGGCGAACGTGGTTCTGGGTGTCGGCTACGGGATCGCCGCCGGGATCGTCGTCGACACCCATGTGGAACGCCTCTCGCGGCGGCTTGGACTCAGCAAGGGAAAGAATCCGGAGGCGATCGAGCAGGATCTGATGAAGGTCGTGCCGCGCGAAGGGTGGATCGAGTTCTCGCACCTCCTCATCGACCATGGGAGGCAGGTCTGCCAGGCGCGAAAGCCGGCCTGTGATCGCTGTCCTGTTGCGACGTTCTGTCCCAGCGGGCGCTACTTCCTGGCAGGAAAGATTCCGCCCGGGGAGAAGAAGAAGTGAGCGCGAAGCCCGGCGATCCGGCGCCACGGTTCGACGTCGCCCTGGTGGGCGGGGGGTTCCGGAGCCTTCCCGACATCGTCGAACCGGGAGGCGGAGTACTTGTCTTCTTCAAGTCGGATTGTGAGACGAGCCGCCTCATCGTGCCGCGGCTTGGCCCGCTCGCCCGCTCTCTGGCGGCCGAGGGGAGGCTCTTCCTCGTCATCGCGCAGGAGGGGGAGGCAAGTGCCCGGACCTTCCAGGCGGAGCGCGGAGTGCCGGGATCGCTTGCCTGGGAGGAAGCGCCGTACCACGCCTCGGCCGATTACGACGTCCGCTCGGTGCCAACGCTCTTCGTGATCGATGGAGCCGGCGTGATCGCCGAGCGAATCGAGGGCTTCATGAAACGCGAATACATCGCGCTCGGAGCGGCCGTCGAACAGGCGCTCGCGCTCGGCGACATTCCGTCCGTTCTGGATCGCGCGGAGGATCTGCCCGAATTCAAACCGGGATGAAGCTCGCGATCGGCCGCCGGGTAGCGGCCACGCGATCGTGCCGATCCGACCGTCCCGATATCGAGGTCGTCGCGCTGAAGCCGGGTGAGAGCGCCGCGTAGGCCGCGACGTTCCTTCCCCCCTCAGTCAGCGTAGACGCGTTCGAGCCGGCCGCGCGAGCCGACTCGAAATACCTTCCGCTCCCGGAAGAGCGACCGCGCCGAGCGCGCGGCATCCTCTCCGAACGCCACGGCCCCGCGGCGAAACCACGGGCGAAGCCATCGCGCCACCTCGCGCGGCGTCGGGTCGCGCCGGGCGAGGAGCGACATCCCCTCCACGTCTCCCCTCGGATCGCGCGTCAGGGTGCACCCGCACGTGATCTCCACGAGGACACTCCCCGATCGGCCGAGCGCGGGATGGTGGGCGGCGACCGTGTGGCGATGAACGAGCTGTTCGCGAACGCCCCCACCCACGCGAGCCGGCCATTCCCGGCGCTCGAGCCGTGCGCCGCTCGGAAGTGCGAGCGCCGCGCGGAGCGCCGCGGCGCCCCCTGGCCGGTCGGGATCGAGCGAGCGAAGCGCGGCGTAACGATCGTTCCTCCGCGCAGTGCGGGAGAGCCTGATCCCGTGCCGCGCAAAGGCCCGTGTGATGGCCGCGGTCGATTTCCCGCCCGTCTCGGTCTGATCCACCTCCAGCATTCGGGCGGCGAACGCGGCGGCGCGCGCCTCGCCTGGCGGCGCGCTCTCCACGGCCCGCGCAAGCAGGCGGCCGGCACGGCGCCGCGCCACCTCCACCATCTCCGGCCCGCCCCCTTCCTTGAGGCCCTCCGCCAGCAACTCCATCAGGAGGTGGTAGAAGGCTCCGGTGAAGACGCGCGAGAAGGAGTGTGGCTCGGAACTCAATGTCTCGTCGGCGCCGCTCGCCGGAAGATCGTCGGGCGATCCGTAGCGAAAGCGATTGTTCGCGTCCCGGAGTCTCGTCGGGTCGGCGACCGAGCCGGGTCCGTAGTTGTGATGGATGGCGCGGCCGAGCGCCTCCGCCAGGCGCGAGACGAGATTGCTGGCCCGGAGCGTCCGTCCCGCCTCTTCCAGAAACGCGTGGCGCACCGCCGGCTCGCCCAGCGTGACCAGGAGCGAGGAGCAGTCGGCGAAGGCTTCGTGGAAGGCAGCGGTTTCCGGATCGGGCAAAGACCAGTACCCGGGCTGGTAGACGTCCAGGATCGCATGCCCCGCCTCGTGCGCCACGATGTCGAGGCTCTCCGCGGCATAGACGGCGCGGCCGGTCACACGGTCGGTATCGTAGAAGAACTGGAGACTCTTACGGTCGTAGAAGGCGTTCAGGTCGCGCCCCGCGCGGAGCCGCACGCGAAGCGGCGCCCCGGAGTGCCACGCGGCGAAGTCGCGGTCGAAGAACTCCTCCCAGACGCGAATGGTCCGCGCGAGCGACGTTTCTCCCTGCCACTGCTGGAATGCGAGCGTGCCCGGCGCGTACGCCGCGGGAGCGTAGCGCCGCCCCTCGATCACATAGGGCGGATCGCCCGGCAGGGGCGCCGGTGACTCGGTCTCCTGAAGTCCCACCGTCGCGTCGGGGTCGTTGGGGAAGAAGTGGATCACGCCGCTCTTCCGCGCGGGGCGCCCCCGCGTGCCGGCCGCGCGCTTCAACGGCGCGCCCCGAAGAGGGCGAGGAGTTTCTCTGCGGGCAGGGTATTCACGACGTCCTTCTTCGTGAGCCACGCCTTTCGCGCCACCCCGATGCCGTAGCGATGGTCCTCGTAGCCGCTCACGTGATGCGCGTCGGGATTCACCGCGAAGCGAACGCCCTGCTTCTTGGCGGCGCGGGCGTCGCGCCAGTCGAGGTCGAGCCGGTGAGGATTCGCGTTGATCTCCACCACCACGCCCTCTTCCGCCGCCACGCGGACCACCTCTTCGATCTTTACCTTGTACGCGTCGCGCTGAAGCAAGAGCCGGCCCGTGGGATGCGCGAGAATCGAGACATGCTTGTTCCGGAGTGCCTTCACCATTCGTGCGGTCATCGCCTCCTCGCTCATCGTGAAGTTGGTGTGAATGGACGCGACGACGAAGTCGAGCCTGGCGAGTACGCGATCGGGGAAGTCGAGCGAGCCGTCGGGGAGGATATCGACCTCGGAGCCCTTCAAGATCCGAAGTTTCCTGGAACCCGCGTTCCACGTGTCGATCGCCACTCCCTGGTGCTTCAGTTCGGCCTCGGAGAGTCCGTTGGCGTAGCGCGCGGAGGCCGAGTGATCGGCGATGCCGAGATACTCCGCGCCCCACGCCTCCGCCGCCTCGGCCATCTCCTCCAGGGTCGATTTCCCATCACTCGCCGTCGTGTGACAGTGAAGGATGCCGCGCATGTCTTGAATCGTGATCAGCTTCGGAAGCGAGTCCTCCTCCGCGGCCTCGATCTCGCCAAGGTCCTCGCGCAATTCCGGCTCGATGGTGGCCAGGCCGAGAACGCGGAAGAGGTCCTCCTCCGAGTGAATGGCGGCATGCCGCTTCCCGCTCAGTTCATACTCGTTCAGGCTCATACCACGTTCCTGGGCGCGCCCGCGGATCCGGATGTTGTGCGCTACGCTGCCGGTGAAGTAGTGAAGCGCGAAGGGGAACTCGGCGGGAGATACCAGGCGAAGATCGACCGCGAGGCCGGAAGGGAGACGGACGGAGGTCTTGGTCTCCCCGCTCCCGATGATCGAGGCGTCGGGGACGTGCGCGAGGAACGCCTTCGTAACAGCGGCCGGTTTCGTGGTGGCGACGAGTAGATCGACGTCCTTCACCGTCTCCGCCCACCGGCGAAGGCTCCCGCCGATCTCGGCCTTATCGACCGCGGCGTGGCGCCGGAGCGCGGCCACGAGTTCCTCCGCGACCGGGCGAACCTCGCCGGCCAGCCAGCGGCCGGCGCCGGCCTCCAGCAGCGCGATCCCTTCCAGGATCTTCTTCTCCGACTGCTCCCCGAAGCCCTTCAGCTCCCGAATCTCCCCCTGTTCGGCGGCGCGTTTCAGTTTTGCGAGCGTGGTGATGCCAAGTTCTTCGCCGAGCGCTCGGACCTTTTTCGCTCCGAGGCCGGGGACGCGGATCATCTCGAGGTAGCCGGGGGGTGTTGCCGCGGTCAGTTCATCGTGGTAAGCCATCCGGCCGGTTCGCCAGAGTTCGGTGATGTTCCCGGCAAGGGCTTCGCCGATCCCCTTGAGTTCGGTGAGCGTGCCGGCCTCGACCCGGGCGCCGAGATCGTCGGTCAGCCCGTCCAGGACGCGCGAGGCATTCACGTAGGCGCGAACCTTGAAGGGATTCTCTCCCTTCAATTCCAGGAGCACGGCGATTTCGTCGAGGAGGCGGGCGACGTCGCGCTTGTCCATGGCTCGGGAGGCGGCAGGCGCCGCCATCGGTCAGAGGAGTTCGGAGAGGGGCCGACGACCCGAAAAGCCTTCGTCGAGCGAGTGCCAGTACTCGATCCTCGGCTCGCCCCGGCGCCAGCAGAGACAGACGACTCGCCCCTGCGCCATCGTGTAGAAGTCGACGAGTCCCAGTTCCAGGTCGCGCAGGATGCAGCCATGCTGGCCGATCATGGCCAGTTCGGATCGGAATCGCTCCATCGCTTCTCCCTGCAGCCGCTCCTTCTCCCTCAAGAGCCGGACGTCGGGACTCTCGTCGCTGGCGCCGCTTCCGGCGATCGCGGCGAGGACCTCGATCTCGCGCCGCATCGTGGTCGCATCGCGGGCCATCCCCACCAGGGTGCCCAGCGCCCCTTCCAGGGCGGGAAGGAGCCGGTTGGCTTCTTCCACCGAGAAGATCTTGTTCCGGATTCGCTCCATGCCTGGATGCTACCAGCGCGCCCCGCGCCCTTGCAACCCACACGCGATCGTGACACGATCACCGGGATGCCGCTCGACGAGCCAATTTCTCGACGCGTCTTTCTCCACCGTGGCGCCCTCGCCTCCGCGGCAGCCCTGGCGGCCACCGCTATTCCCGGAGTTCCCTGGATTCCGGGCTCGGGCGACGCCGACGGCGCCATCATGGGGATCGGCCAGGAACTTCGCGACATCCTCAATTTCGAGACCTGCAAGCGTATCCTCAACGAGGCACTGGCACGCGGCGGCACCTTCGCCGACCTCTTCGCCGAGCAGCGATTCACGACCAAGATCGCCCTGGACGACGGGAAGATCGAGTCGGTGACCTACGGCTACCCGCGCGGGGCCGGAGTGCGCGTCCTGCAGCGGCACCAGACGGGGTACGCTTTCTCCGACGAGATCGCCTTCAACGCACTTCTCGACGCCGCGCGAGTCGCTTCCGCCATCGTGGAGAACCAGAGCCCGGTCACCCCGCTCGATCTGACCAGGCGGACGATTTCTCCCGCCTTCACCCTCTCGTCGCCGGCGCCGCTCATGAACGAGGCGGCGAAATTCGAATTCGTCCGGCGATTGGACGTGGCGGCGCGCGCGGTCGATCCCCGCATCGTCTCGGTCCGCGTGGAGTACTCGGACGAGGTGCGCGATCTCCTGATCGCGACATCCGATGGGGGCTACTTCCTGGACCGCCAGTTTCTCGTGAACATCGCCTGCACTCCGATCGCGGTCGAAGGAGCGGAGCGGCGGGGCGGTTTCGGATCGATGGGGGGACGGGTCGATGAGTCGTACTTCTCGCGCCGGTCTCCGGAGGCCGTGGCCCGGGAAGCCGCCGAACAGGCGCTCCTCCTCCTGCAGGCCGGCCCCGCGCCGGCCGGCGCCATGCCGGTCGTCATCGGGCCTGGCTGGGGCGGCGTCCTCATCCACGAGGCGCTGGGTCACGCGCTCGAGGGAGACGGGATTCGCCGCGGCACGTCGGTCCTGACGGGAAAGCTCGGGACCCAGATCGGTGCTCCACTGCTGCGCGTCGTGGACGACGCTCGCGTTCCGTTCGGCCGCGGCTCCTATTCGGTCGACGACGAGGGAACGATCGGTCAGCGTACCGTCCTCGTGGACCAGGGAATTTTGCAGTCGTATTTGCTCGACCGCCAGAGCGCGGCCATCCTGGGCGGTAAGTCCACGGGGAACGGCCGTCGCGCCTCGTACCGCCATCGCCCGCTCCCGCGCATGAGCAACACGTTCATCGACCGGGGCGCCAGCGATCCCGCGTCGCTTCTCTCGGGGATCAAGAAGGGGTTCTACGCGGCCATGCTCGGCGGCGGCACGGTCGAGACGACGAGCGGCAACTTCAACTTCGCCGTTCGCGAAGGGTACTGGATCGAGGATGGACGAATCACACGGCCCGCGCGTGGAGCGGTGCTCATTGGCAACTCCCTGGAGACGCTCCGGGGGCTGGAGGGGGTTGGCAACGACCTCTACATCGAACCCGCTCGCGGCAGCTGTGGCAAGGACGGCCAGATGATCCCCGTCGGCGTCGGCCAGCCAACGGTCCGCTTCGCTTCGATCACCGTCGGGGGGACGGCGCTCTAGCCATGGCAGCCCTTACTCCGCGCGAGATTCTCGATCGGGTTCGTGACGTGGCGCAGCGCTCCGGCGCCGCCGAGGCCGAGGCCTATCTCGAAATCGTCAACTTCACGGAGGCGCGTGTGCGCCAGCGCGAGGTGGAATCGCTCTATCAATCGGCCGTGCAGGGGCTGGGCGTGCGTGTCTTCGTCGACCGAAAGGTCGGTTTCTCCTACACGACCGATCTTCGCCAGAACGTCATGGACGAGCTGGTACGCCGGACCATCGCGCTCGCCGCGCAGAACTCTCCCCGGGATGAGAATCGGCTTCCGGATGAACAGCTCCCGGCTCTCCCGAATCTGGAGATCTACGATGCGTCGGTGGCCGCCATGCGGGCGCCCGACCTGATCGCACTCGCGCGGAAGTGCGAGGACCAGGCGTTCGCCACCGACAAGCGCATCCAGGCGACTCGCCACGCGCAGGCCGGGGCGGCCTCGGGGGAGGTCCACTTCACGAACACGTTCGTGCCCTATCAAACCTATCGCACCACCGCCTGCTGGCTTGGGGTGACTGCGATCGCGTCGGACGGAACGCTGAAACGAGAGGGAGGGTTCGACGATCGACGCCGGATCTTCCTCGATCTGAACACGCCGGAGCGGATTGGGCGAAAGGCGGCCGAGCGGGCGGCGGCCCGTCTGGGCGGCCGGTCCGTCGCGACGACACAGGCTCCGGTGATCTTCGAGGCCGACGCGGCCTCGTCCTTTCTGGCAGGGCTCCTGCCGGCGCTGAGCGCCGCGAACGTGATCGAGCAGCGTTCCTTCCTGGCGGGAAAACCGAATCGGCAAGTCGCCTCGCCGCTCGTCACGATCGTCGACGACGGACTTCTCCGGCGCGGGCTCGCGACGCGTCCCTTCGACGGAGAAGGCGTGCAGCAGCGCCGGACCGTGGTGATCGAGCAAGGCATGATGCTCAAGTTCCTCCACACGGCGACGACGGCGCGCCGGATGAACGTCCGCCTGACCGGGAACGCGACCCGCTCCTATGACTCGCTTCCGACCGTCGGCGCGACGAACCTTTACCTCCAGGCGGGAGCGACAGCACTCGACAAGATGGTGGCCGAAACGCCTCGGGGACTCCTGGTGACCGACGTGGCGGGGTTCGGATTCGACACCGTCTCCGGGGAATATTCGCAGCAGGTATCGGGTCGCTGGATCGAGAAGGGTATTCTCGGCGCGGCGGTGGAGGGCGTGACGGTCGCCGGCCGGCTCGATGAGATGCTCCTGGGAATCGACGCGGTGGGGAAGGACCTCGAGTACCGCTCCGCGATCTCCGCGCCGAGTATCCGATTCCGCCAACTCACCATCGCCGGCTCGTAGCGGCGGCGCGCGCTACGCGGATGCGGTGTCCGGCTTCGTTTCGGGCTCGTCCTTGGGAGCGGCGTAGAGTTCGCCGACGGTGAACTTTTTCGGCTGACGGACGTAGATGTAGGCGGAATTGGCGGCGGCCGCGCCCTCGCTGCAGGCGGTGATAAGGAGCTTGTACTTCCCCGGATAGGTCGCGATGTCGCCGCAGGAGAGGATGCCCTTCACGTTCGTGTGCATCCGGTTGTCCGTCTTGATCTGGTTCCCCTCGAGTTCCAGCCCCCACTGCCGGACGATCTTCGTGTCCATGAGATAGCCGATGTTGATGGCCACGAGGTCGACGGCGATCTCCTCCTCGGCTTCGGTCTTCTTGTTCTTCACGAGCACCGAGCGAACGACTCCCGCCGCGCCGGGCTCGCCCCGAATCTCGACCGTCTCGGTGTCGAGCAGGGAGCGGATTCGAGCGGAATGCTGGATTTCCTCGACGTAGGCATCCATCCCCTGCCACTTGTCGAGCATGTGGATCAGCGTCACCTCGGCGACTTCCTTCAGGGAGATCGCCGCCTCGAGCGCGCTGTCGCCGCCGCCGATCACGAGGACACGCTTGCCACGGCACGTTTCGGCATCGGGCATGCCGTACGTGACACCGCGGCCCTTGAACTCCAGCTCGCCCGGCTTCTTGATCTTCCGTGGCTCGAAGGCGCCGCCCCCCGTGGCGACGATGACCGACTTCGCCTCGTAGGTTCCCTTGGTCGAGGTCACGCGAATCAAGTCCGCCTCGTCGTCCCGCGCGATCATGGTGACGTGCTCACCCTCCCGCAGCTCCGACCCCATGTGATGCGCCTGGTCGACGAAATTCCGTCCCAGGGCGTCGCCCATGACGTAGGTGTAGGAGGGAAAATCGTGCACCGGTTTCTTGGGGTAGAGCGAGGCGAGCTGTCCGCCCGCGATGGCCGTGTCGAGGAGAAGCGTCGACATGCGGCGCATGCGCGTGAAGAGAGCGGCGGTCAGCCCGGCGGGGCCGGCGCCGATGATGAGCACTTCCCAGATCATGCGGACCGATGCCTCCGAACGCGGGGAACGGCGAGGGGCGGAGGATATCACATGGGATCGGTCGGCGCGCCGTGGTACCTTAAAAGTCTGCCCATGACACGTCCTGCTTCGATTTCACTCTCGGCCGTCGGCGTCCCTCGGGTTCCGGCGCTGGCGCTCGACACGGTCTGGTTCCAGGTGGCCGGGACGCTCTGCAATCTGCGGTGCCATCACTGTTTCATCTCCTGCGGTCCCACGAATCGAAGCCACGACACCATGTCGCGCGAGTCGATTCGCGGGTATCTCCGCGAGTCGGAGGAGATGGGAGTTCGGGACTTCTACTTCACAGGCGGGGAGCCGTTTCTCCACCGGGACCTCGTGGGTATCCTGGAGGACACGCTTCGAGTCGGGCCCGCCAGCGTGCTGACGAACGGGACCCTGATCACCGCGGAACACGCGCGGACACTGGCCGCGCTGGAGCGGGGAAGCCGCTACGCGCTGGAGCTCCGCGTGAGCCTGGACGGACTGACGCCGGAGATGAACGATCCCATTCGCGGGGAGGGAACGTTCGAGGAGACCGTCCGCGGGCTCCGCGCGCTCGCCGACGCCGGCTTCCTCCCCATCGTTACCGTGGCGCAGACCTGGGGCGACGCCGAAGACGCGACGTTGCGAGAGGAGTTTCACTCGTTTCTACGCGCGAAGGGGATGCGGCGTCCTCGGGTGAAGATTCTCCCGCTCTTTCGCATCGGCAGGGAAGAGGGGCGCACACGCGGCTACGCGCCGGCCGAGTTCCTCACCGAGGAACACATGCGAGGCTACGATCCATGGCTCCTCCAGTGCTCGAACAGCCGTATGGTGACCAGCCGCGGCGTCTACGTCTGTCCCATCCTGATCGACGCCCCCGACGCGCTCCTGGCCCCGACGCTGCGCGAGTCGATGAAGCCGTTTCCCCTGGGCCACGGCGCCTGCCACACCTGCTGGGCAACCGGCGCCTCGTGCCGGAATTGAGCGCGTCATGGTGACGCCGGCGGTCGTGCGTGGCGGTGCGCTCGAGGGGGGACTTGCCATCTTGGGCGGGCCGTACAACAACCATCTCGCGCTCCGGGCTGCTCTAGAGGACGCGCGTTCTCGTGGCGCGGAGCGGCTCTTTTGCCTTGGAGACCTGGGAGGATTCGGTCCGAGTCCCGAGAAGATCTATCCACTCCTCCGCGAGTACGACGCGCTGACCATCGCGGGGAACTACGATCGATCGCTGGCGGAGCGGCTTTCCGACTGTGGTTGCGGCTACACGCACCCGGACGACAATCGGTACGCCCAACTCTCGTTCGACTACACGAATCGCCGCACCACGGATGCGGAGCGTGCCTGGCTGGCCGCGCTCCCGGAGCAGGTCGTCTTCGAGCGACGAGGCCGCCGGCATCTCCTCTGCCACGGGTCTCCACGCCGCACGAACGAGTTCCTCTGGGAGTCGGCCTCCTCCGATGCGTTCCTGGCTCGTCTGGCGCGGGAGGCGGGCGCCGACACCCTCCTCTGCACGCACACGGGAATCCCGTGGCAGCGCTCGCTCCCGGGTGGAGAACGCGTGATCAACGTCGGAGCCGTGGGGCGCCCCGCGAACGACGGGCGCACGGATGTCTGGTACGCCTGGCTGGCGCCGGACGCCGATGCCGCAGAGTTTGTCCCCGTGGCCTATGACCACGATGCGCTCGCGCGGGAAATGGAGGAGGAGTCCCTCCCCGCGCCCTTCATCGAGACGATCCGCACCGGATGGTGGACGACCTGTCTCGAGATCCTGCCCGCCAAGGAGCGCGCGCGGGGCAGGCACTAGCCGGGGGTCGGCGTGGTTCAGACCGTTCGTTCGATCGTCGGGGAGTACGTGCAACGCGTTCGCGGGTCGGGGCGAAACGCGCGGCTCTTCCTGGTCGGCATCTTCCTCATCGGTCTCGGCTCTTCGGTCTTCTCGCTGCTCTTCAATCTCTACCTTCGGGAACTCGGCGTATCCGATTCGCGCATTGGTCAGATTCTCTCCAAGGTGTCGCTCGGCGCCGCCGCCGCGGCGATCCCCGTCGCGCTGATCCTCCGCCAGGTGGCGGCGCGCCACGTCCTCGTGGCGGCGGGGGGATTGACCGCCCTCGCCTACCTGCTCCAGGCGACACTGACCGCTCCCGAGTATCTCCTCACCGTCGCGTTCCTGGCGGGAACGGTCGTCACGGTCTTCCGGCTCTCCATCGCGCCGGTGATCATGCGCGAATCGTCTCCCGAGACGCGGCCCTTCCTCTTCAGCGCGTCGTACACGGTTCTCTTCTTCTCCGCCATCGTGGGGTCGATCGTGGGAGGCGCGCTGCCGCACCTCTTCCACCTGTTCACCGATTCGAACCGCCTCGCGCTCCGGTGGTCTCTCTACGCGGCGTGCGGGCTCTACCTGACCTCGACCTGGCCCTTTCATCTGATGTCGCCAACGCCCCCCTATCGCGAACCGGACGCCGGGAGCGTTGGGGCGACCGACGCGCCTCCATCCGCTCCCGAGCGCGCCCTGGTTGCTCTGCGCGAATTGACCGACATCGATTGGGGGCTCCACCTCAAGTTGATCCTTCCGTCGATGCTGATCGGGCTCGGCGCGGGGCTCATCATTCCGTTCATGAATCTCTACTTCCACGACCGCTTTGGGCTGGACGAAGCCGCGATCGGGATTCTCTTCGCGGTGATGCAGGGGTTCATGGTCCTGGGCAATCTCTTCGGCCCCGCGGTGTCGCGACGTCTCGGCCTGGTCGGAGGGGTCGTGGCGACGCAGCTCGCATCCGTTCCCTTCATGCTGCTGCTGGGGCTCTCGGGCTGGCTGCCGGTGGTCATCGCCTCCTTCTTTCTCCGCTCGACGCTCATGAACATGAACCAGCCGCTCACCTCCCACTTCGCCATGGAAGTAGTGCGGGAGCGGGATCATGCCGTCACGAACAGTCTCCTCGCGCTCTCCTGGTTCGTGGCGTGGGCGATCAGCGCCGACATCGGCGGCGCCATGATCGAGCGGAGCGGCTACACGACGCCGCTCCTCATCGCGGCGGGGCTCTACGTGGTGGCTTCGGTCCTCTACTGGTACTTCTTCCGCGGTGTCGAGGAGCGGCGGATGCCGCGTTCCGAGGTCGAGATTCCCGAGGCCTAACCCCTCAAAGTGTCCGCGTAACGCGTTGTACCGCTTCAGGGTGGCTGAATCTGGCCGCTACGCCCTCGAGCCCCTCAAGTTCTCCATTTCACATGCCGATCCTTCTCCCTGTCAGCAGATGGGTCCACGAGCCGAGGGTCGGCGACGGCGGATCCCGGGTGGTGGTGAGGTGGGGTAACTGGAGTTGACCTTAGAAGGGGGAAACAAATGAAGCGCAATGCCTCGATCCTGTTCCTGGCCTCGCTCCTCGTCGCATCGATGGTTGCTCCGGTTGCGTTCGCGGGTCCGGTCGGCACGCTCGAACTGAACGCCGGCTACAACAAGAACTCGGATGAAGTGACGGTGAACGGCGATGCCATGGGCGGCGGAATCGGTTTCGGCGCCTCGTACTGGAAGGGTGTATCGCCGAGCGTTTCGTGGGGCGGCGAAGTCTCGTACGACAACCTCGGTTCGGCTGAGTACACCGATCCGCTGAGCAGCGCGACGACCACCGTCTCGGGCAACGTGTTCCGCGTCAATCCGGCCGTTCGCTACACGTTCGGCCCGGGCGTCGGCACCAGCTTCTACGCGCAGGGCGGCGCTGGCTGGTACAACGTGTCGGCAAAGGTCGAAGACTCCGTCTCCGGCAACTTCGACAGCAGCGAGTCCAAGATCGGCTTCAACTTTGGCGCCGGCGTGAACTTCCCGGTCGCTCCGACGACGAAGATGAACGTGGGTCTCCAGTACCACACCGTCTCGACGGAAGGCCAGAGCACGAACTACTTGAACTTCCGCGCGGGAATCGGCTTCAACCTGTAATTCTCCCGTGCTTCGTTCGAGGGGGCGGCGCCAGACCGGCGTCCGCCCCCTTTGAATTTCCCGCTCGCAGTCTCCGATCCCGCCCTCATCCTTCAGCTCCTCCATCACCCCCGGGAAGCGACCAAAAATTGACCGGAAACCTGTTCCAGTTAGCGGCAAAACCATCCGCTTTTCCGCCAAAGATCGGCTCGCTTCCGGACGATAGTTCCGCATGAGTCGGGGGCCGGAGAAAAACATTCCGCCGAGACCAGGATCGGTCCCACCTAGTCCGGCACGTTACTCGGAGGTACTTGTCTCATGAGTCTTCGCACCCTTTTCCGTGGCGCCGTCGCCGTCTGCGTCGCCGGTCTCTGCGCTGCGAGTAGCGCCGAGGCGCAGACACTCTCGAACATCTCGAATATCACGCTGAACGCGTCCGCGGCGCAGACCCTCACGGTCAGCGTGACGAGCGGATCGACGGTCAACTTCACGCTGGCGCAGGGCGCGGCGGCCGCAGGCGACGTCTCCTCGGCCATCTCGACCTCGTGGAACCTGAATCCGGGTCTCACGGGCGCCGTCAGCCTCTTCGGCTACTTCAGCACGCCGTCGGCTGCCCTCACGGACGGGACCTACGACATCGCCTCGACCTACGTCCAGGGCCGCATGACGACGGGCGCCGTCGCCACCTACACCGCCTTCACGCAGACGAACGCGGTCGGACCGGCCAGCGGAAGCCTTCTCCTCTTCACGGAGGCCGTGACGGGCGTGAACAAGATCAAGACGCGGAGCGACAACCTGGACCTTCAGGTCAATCTCGCGACGAGCCCCACGGTGCCGGCCAGCAACTACACCGGCACGCTCCGCATCCAGGCGCGGGCGCTCTAGGAGCAGACGTGACGACTCCCAGGGAGGGGATCGAACGGTTGGCACGATCGGTGAGGGCGCTCGGCCTTGCGCTGGGCGTCCTCGCCTTGCTTCTCACCGCGCCGGTCGCCAGGGCTCAGTTCCTCTCCGGGCTCTCGGGCGTGACGCTGACCGCGACGACGGCTACCTCGCTGACGATCGCGATCACGAGCGGAACTTCCATGAACTTCACGCTTCTTCAGGGCGGGCTGGCGAACGGAAGCACGGCGGCGGCGATCACAACGTCGTGGAACGTGAACCCGGGGCAGACGGGGACAGTCCGCCTTTACGGCTACTTCAGCACTCCCGCGACGGCGCTGGCCGGTCCGACCTACAACATTGCCTCGACGTACGTGGAGGGCCGTGTGACCACCGGCTTGCCGGTTACCTACACATCGTTCACGCAGACCAATCCCGTCGGCCCGGCCGGGGGAAGCCTCTTGCTCTTCAGCGAGACGATCACTGGCGTGAACAAGAACAAGACCCGGACCGACAACCTGGATGTGCGCGTCAATCTGACGACCAGCCCGGTGGTCCCGACGGGGGCCTATACCGGAACGCTTCGGATCCAGGCGCGGGCGCTCTGACGTGGACGCTTCGATGCCTTACAGGAGAGGAATCGAGATGAGGTCGTGGATGAGGATCGGGCGGAAGGGAACGCTTCTCGCGCTCGCGATGCTTTCGCTGGCGGGGCCGGCCGTCGCGCAGACGGTGCGCCCGGTCATCGTGGAGCACCAGGGGAAGCGGATCCACGGCAAGTTCGACCTCGTGAACGACCAACTGATGCCGGTGAACGTGATCCTCGAGGCGCGGAGTTTCGACGTGACCGAGGATGGCGACCCGGTCTACCGGGCGCTCGATGCCTCCTTGAAGCTGAAGCTCTCGGAGATGAGCTTCCGCCTCCCGGCACTGCAGGCGCGCACCATCTTCTTCGAGGCGCGGGCCGAGTCGGTGCCCGCCTGGTTCACGATCTACGCCACCTTCTCCGGGATGCCCCGCCGCCAGGGGATCGAGGTGGAGGTGGAGCTTCCGCACACGGTCTACATGCTCCCCAAGGAACCGCTCGGCGTCGCGGATGTACGCGTCGAATCGGCCGTGTGGGACTCCGTGTCGCGAAACGTCGCGCTCCGGCTCCGGAACGTGGGTTCGCGTCTGGGCCGAGTGGAGGAAGCCGAAGCGCTGGCGAACAAGGAGAAGCGTCAGATCGGGAGCTTTCCGCTTCTTCCGGGCGCGTCGCGTCGCGTCCTCATTCCGTGGGATGCCCCGGGAGCGCCGGCCACGTACCGGCTGAAGTTCCAGAAGTTCGTCATGGAGGACTCGCTTCGGGCCGGGTAGCCCGGAGGTCGGAGAAGCCGTGAGACCGAGCCTGCGAACGAGGCACCCGGACGAGGCCGCGCGGCCCCGAGGGGGCCTTTTCGTGCTTCTGGCGCTCTTGGGGCCCTTGGGGCTCGGCTTCCTAAGCCCGCCCGCCGCTCGCGCGCAGGTGTTCCAGATCGCCGGCGGTACGTCGAGTCAGTTTCACTCCACCGGCGGGACGGTGAACGTGCGTGGCGCGGGATTCGACGGTTGGCTGGGGCTGGGAGATCTCGAGCGCTTCCGCGTTGGAGGGCTGATCCGGAGAGAGTTCCGCGGCGGCATCGTCTCGATGGGGGACCAGGCGGTCCTCTTCGGACTTCCCACCGATGTCTTCCAGTCGCCGCACTCGTTTTACGGACGCGGAGTCGGTTTCGAGCGCGAGATCGGCGACGTCCGGCTCCGGGCCATTGCGGGTAGCACCGCCTCGGTCTTCGGCTCGCCCTTCTTCCTGGGCGTGCGGAGCGAACGCGGCGCGGCGATCCTCTTCCTCGATCACGAAGTCTCGCCTACCGTGCGCGTTCTCACGCGTTCGGTCTTCTCCGATCGGCAGACGGTCATTAGTGGCCTCGAGTGGACGCCACGGACGGACGTGAACGCGGCGCTGGCGGGAGGCGGCGGCGCGGGGGAGCCTTATAGTGCGGCAAGTGTTCGTTTCGAGCGGCCCTGGATCACGGCACGCGCGGCCTGGTCCTCGGCGGCCGACGCCTTTCGCCGTGTCGCGATCCCGCAGATGTCCTCCTCGGAGATGGAACGCGAGAATCTCGATCTGAAAGTGCGTCCCTGGAAGGGGCTCGTGCTTCAGGCGGGGCGCTATCACTTCGTGCAGCCGGAGACCGACGACGCTCCCGCCTACCGAGGGCGCGTTCATCAGGGATTTGTGAACGCCTCCCTGTTCGGAACCTCGACGAGCCTCGGAGTATACGACTCGCGCGGGACAGACGGCGGAAACAGGGGTATTTCGTTCAGCGCCGATCGCCCGATCGGGCGAGTGCTCCAGGTCTCGGGGAATTTCTTTCACGCCGAAGACCGCTTGGGCGAGCAGTTCAACACGGTGGTCGGCGTCTTGCGCCAATCCGTTTCGCCACACCTCGACCTGACGCAGGTCATCACGCACACGCGCGGGAACAGCACCCTGTCGTTCGGCGGGAACTACGTTTCCAGCCGCTTCAGCGTCGGCGCCGAGTGGCAGACGGTCTACGTTCCGTTCGGCGAGGGAGACCCCTTTCAGCAGGCGCTCATGCTGAGCGTGAAGATCCTGGGTCCCGGGAGCTTCACCGCGAACCTGGGCAGCTACGTGGCGCCCGACGGGAGGGTGAAGTACACGCTGGCCGGAAATCAGTACCTCTACCGCGGAATGAGCGGCGCCTCGGGCGAGGCGAGGCCCTCCTTCTCGGACCACATGGTGCAGGGAATCGTGACCGACGAAAAGGGAACGCCGGTACGCGGCGCGGCGGTTCGCGTCGATGGGGACCTCGCGTATTCCGACTCCGACGGCTACTTCTTCGTGCGGAAGCCGAAGGGAAGGGTCTGTCCGCTGGAGGTGGTGGTCGGAGAGTTCCTGACGCCGCTGCCGTACGTCGTGGTGAGCGCACCGGAGTCGTTGGATCCGCAGCCGGAAGGGCGCGGCTCGGGCGCGGTCATCGTGGTGCGCGCGGTGATTCCAGAGATGCCGAAGCCGGAGGTGAAGGAGTGGACGGGGGCGAAGTAGATTCGGGACCTGGGGTGGGTCGTGGGGCGCGGATGAGTGCGGGAATACCCCTCAAGTCACCCTCCGGAGGCTCCGGTTGCCGGGCCGCGATGCCGAGCGTAGGCTTTACGGTATGCGAGTCACCCCGCTCTGCGCCGCGATATCGCTTTTCCTCCTGTTCCAATGCCCTGAGGCTGGGGCGGCACCCCCCCGCCTAGAGCCGCCATCCAACCTCCCAGCGGGATCGGTAGCCCGCGCTGGCGAGTGGCGGGGCACCCTCCCGCCCCCGCCGATCTTCCCTCAGCCGTCAATGCTCGGAAGTCTTCGCCCCCCGCGTACACCTGTGCTCGGGGACGCACGCTGGGGGGATGGATTCGGGCTGCCTTCGGTTGACGGTTGGATCGACAGCGC
>JANNMC010000374.1:0-13238 GCA_031397435.1 Candidatus Eiseniibacteriota bacterium | reverse complement strand
GGGAGGAGCGATCGAGCGGGCGCAGCCGGCGAGCGCAAGGAGAAGAAGGAGTACGCGCGTGTTCACCGGCGACGGGCGCCGCCGCCTCGCTTCCCTGCCGGCTTTCTCGCCCGAACCTTCGCCTTCGCTGCCTTCTTCACCGCCTTCGTCTTCCTCACCGGCGCGTTCTTCCGCGCCGTGCTCTTCTTCCGCCCCGGAGTCGTCACGCCTTTCCCCGCACCAAGTAGTTCCCAGAGAACCGCCTTCTGCGCGTGGAGGCGATTCTCCGCCTGCGGGAATACCATGGAGCGCGGGCCTTCGATCACCTCGTCGGTGATCTCTTCGCCGCGGTGCGCGGGGAGGCAGTGGAGAACGATCGCGGTCGGCTTCGCCTTCGCGAGAAGCGCGGCGTCGATGACGAAGGAGCGGAAGATCGGGAGCCGTTTCTCTCGCTCCGCCTCCTGCCCCATGCTCGCCCAGACGTCGGTGTAGAGAACGTCGGCGCCCGCGGCCGCTGACGCCGCGGAGCGATGAATCTCCACCTTGCCCGGGCCCTTGGAGCGGACCCGCGCCATGAGGGTCGGATCGGGGTCGTACCCTTCGGGACAGGCGATCCGGACCGTGAGCCCGTAGAGGGTCGCCGCCTCGATCCAGGAATTCGCCACGTTGTTTCCGTCTCCGATGAATGCCACCACGGCCTTGTCGAAGTCGATGCTGCACTCGCGCATGGTCAGGAGATCGGCCAGGATCTGGCAGGGATGCAGCCAGTCGGTGAGGCCGTTGATGACCGGGATCGACGCGTGACGCGCCAGGTCCACCACGAGTTGGTGGTCGAAGGTGCGGATCATGATCCCGTCCACGTAGCCCGAAAGGACGCGCGCGACGTCCTGTGACGGCTCCCGCGAACCGATGCCGATCTCCTTGTCGGTGATGAAGAGCGACGACCCGCCGAGCTGCGTCATCGCGACCTCGAACGAGAGCCGGGTCCGGAGACTTGGCTTGTGGAAGAGGACGGCGAGCGTCTTCTGCGACAGTTCCTGGTGCGCGCGTCCGGCGCGGAGGTCGGCCTTGAGACGCAGGGCGACGTCGAAGAGGCGTTCTGCCTGGACACGGGTCAGGTCGGCGAAGGACAGCAAGTCGCGCTTCATGCGTGGCGCTCCATCGGAAAAGGGTTGGTCATGGGACGAGGCTCCCCGAGCGGCCTGGCTAGGCGCGCGGATGGGCGCGCTCGTAGGCGGCCTTGAGCCGGCGACGGGTCACGTGGGTATAGATCTGCGTCGTCTGGAGATTTCGATGTCCCAGCAGCTCCTGGACGGCGCGCAGGTCGGCCCCGCGATCGAGGAGGTGACTGGCGAAACTGTGGCGGAGGGCATGAGGATGGCTGGCGGCGTTTGGGCCAAGGCGGACCAGGAGTCCCCGAATGTCGCGCTCCAGCGTTCGGGTGGTGGCCGGTCCCGCGCCCCTTCCGAAGACGACCGGATCGCCTGAAGCCGGTTCCCGTCCGAGCGCGGCCCAGTAGCGCCGGAGCGCATCCAGCGCGCGGCCTCCGAGCGGCACGACTCGTTCCCGCGAGCCCTTTCCGAGGACACGCACCAGCCGGCGCTTCTCGTCGAGGCCGCCCCGCGTGAGGCCCGCCAGTTCCCCGACGCGAAGTCCCGCGCCATAGAGGCACTCGGCGGCCGCCACGGCACGGCAGGCGCGCGGATCGTTTTTCGCCGCCACCGCGGCCTCGTCGAGAAGCGCGTTCAGCGCCAGTTCCCCGATCGCCGAAGGGAGCGTCTCCGGAAGCGAGACCCGCGGAAATCCGCCACGAGCCTCGCCCACGGATTCACCGCGGCGCTCCAGAAAGCGGAGAAATCCCCGCACGGCCGCCAGCGAGCGCGCCAGCGTGCGCGCGTGAATCCGCTGCCGCGCGTCGATCCGCTCCAGGGAACGGGCCGCGGCGAAGGCCGCGATCAGTTCCGCCGTGAGATCTCGGGGAACGACGACGGGGCGCTTCAGCCTCGAGCGGGCGAAGTCACCGAACCGGCGAAGTTCGTCCGCATAGGCGCGCCGCGTGGCGTCCGCGTAGTGGCGCTCTCCGAGATGGCGTTCGAACTCAGCGATCCACCGTTCCACTCAGCTCCTCCGCCCCATCCGCACCATCTTCGCCGAACTTCGCTTTGCACTTCGGACACTGCTGGTAGTCGCCCTTCGACTTCGTGCTCTTCTGGACCAGGATCGAATAGTTGCAGGCGGGACAGGGCTGCTTGATCGGCCGGTCCCAGAGCCCGAACGTGCAGGCCGGGTAGGCGCTGCATCCGAAGAAGTTCTTCCCCCGCTTCGTGCGGCGTTCCACCAGTTCGCCCTTGCCGCACTCGGGACAGGCGATCTGAAGCGTGAAGGGCCGCGTCCCCTTGCAGTCGGGATAGCTGGCGCAGGCGAGGAACTTTCCGAACCGGCCGGTCCGCACGCGCATGACGCCGCCGCACGTCGGGCAGGGCACGTTCGGCGCCTCCACGGGAACCTCGTCGTCCAGCGGCATCGTCGTCTTGCACTCGGGATACTTGGGGCAGGCCAGGAAGGGTCCGTTTCGCCCGAATTTCTTCACCATCTTCGAGCCGCACTTCGGACACTCCTTGTCCGTCTCCTCGGCCAGCGAAGCCTTCACCTCGGCCTGGGTCAGTTCCGCGGCCGCGAGGTCCTTCTCGAACGGCTTGTAGAATTCGGTCACCACGTCGATCCAGGGGTCCTTCCCCATCTCGACATGGTCGAGACGCCCCTCCAGCCGCGCCGTGAAGGCCACGTCGAAGACGTCGGAGAAGGCCATGGCCAGGATCTTCCAGACGGTCATGCCGAGCTCCGTCGGGACGAGCTTGCCGCGGTCGCGCGTCACGTAATCGCGCGTGAGAATCGTGCCGACGATCGTGGCGTACGTGCTGGGGCGGCCGATTCCCTTCTCCTCGAGCGTCTTCACCAGCGTCGCCTCGGTGTAGTGCGGAGGCGGCTCCGTGAAGTGCTGCTCCGGCAGGACGCCCTTCGACGCCAGCGCGTCCCCCGCCGCGAGTGCGGGGAGCTTGCTCTTGCCCTCTTCCGTGTCTTCGATGAGCGCCGTCGCGTAGGCGCGCGCGAAGCCGTCGAACTTGATGCGGCTCCCCGATGCCCGGAGCAGGAACGCGCCCGCGGTGATCTCGGCGGTCGTCGTGAGGACGAGTGCGGGATTCATCTGCGACGACACGAAGCGCTGCCAGACGAGTTCGTAGAGCTTGAACTGATCGGGCTCCAGGTGAGACCGGAGCGACGCCGGAGTCCGCGACACGGCCGTCGGGCGGACCGCCTCGTGCGCGTCCTGCGAGGTCTCTCTCGAGCGGTAGAGGCGCGGCTCCTCCGGGAGGTACGGAGCGCCGAACGTGTGCTGGATGTAGTTCCGAACCTCCGCGATCGCGTCGGGCGAGACGCGCGTCGAATCGGTACGCATGTAGGTGATCAACCCGGTGGCACCCTCGGCGCCGAGGTCGATCCCTTCGTAGAGCTGCTGCGCCAGGACCATCGTCTTCTGCGCCGAGAAGCGGTGGCGGCGGAAGGCGTCCTGCTGCAGCGTGCTCGTGATGAACGGCGCGCCCGGATTTCGCTTCTTCTCCTGAGTGCGGAGCGACGCGACGGCGAAGCGCTCCTTCTCGAGTTCCACCACCTCCGCGCGCGACCCTGCCTCGTTCGTGAGGACGAGCTTCTCACCGTTCTTCTTCTGAACGCGCGCCCGGAACAGATCGCCCGAGGGCGTTTCCAGGTCGACGTCGATGGTCCAGTACTCCTGGGGCGTGAACGCCCGAATGTCGTTCTCACGTTCACAGATGAGCCGGAGCGCCACGCTCTGCACCCGCCCCGCGGAGAGGCCGTAACGGACGGTCTTCCAGAGGTAGGGGCTCACCTTGTACCCGACCAGCCGGTCGAGGACGCGACGCGCCTGCTGCGCCTGCACCTTTGCCATGTCGATGTCGCGCGGCTTCGTCAGCGCTTCCTCGATCCCGCGCTTCGTGATCTCGTAGAACGCGAGCCGGCGGAGCTTCGAGGGGTCTTCACCGAGTGTTTCCGCCAGGTGCCAGGCGATCGCCTCACCCTCGCGGTCGGGGTCGGGCGCCAGGTAGATCACCGCCGCGCGCCGCGCGCTGGCCTTGAGATCCTTGACGATGTTTCCCTTCCCCTTGATGAGCACGTAGGAGGGGGCGAAGCCGTCCTCGACGTCGACGCCGAGTTTGCTCTTCGGGAGATCGCGGACATGCCCGTTCGAAGCCCGCACTTCATAGCCGGGTCCGAGGTACTTACCGATCGTCCTCGCCTTCGCCGGAGACTCGACGATGACGAGATTCAAGCCGACCTTGCCGCTGGAGGCGCTGGCCCGTGCCCGCGAGGGCTTGGCCGCCTTCTTCGCGGCGGCCGCCTTCGGCTTCGCGGTGCTGCGTGCCGCCTTCGCGGCCGGGGCTGCCGCTTCAGGCGCGGCCAGGATCGTCTTCACCGGGGGTCGTTTGGAGCGCTTGGCTGGCATCTAGTGCACCCAGGTGGGGTTGCTGGGATCGAACTCGACGCCATGCTCGTCATCGAACCACCGAATGAGCACGGACGTCGCGAGTTCCTTGGCGGTCGCTTCCGTATCGAGCAATGACGCGTCCTCTCGGACTCGCGCCATGATCTCCTCGAACTGTTCGGGACTCACGCGCCCCTTCTCCACGAGCCCGTAGAGATAGCGGTACCCCGGCGCGTCGAGATAGGCGCGTTCGGACGCGGTCGGCACGCGAACGCTCTGGCGCGGCGACGACGATTCCGTGGAGAAGTCTTCCCGGGCGTACGGCTCCAGCGCACGAAAGATCAATTCGAACGCCTGATTCACCGTGTCGGCATCGTGGCTTCCGGAATCGAGCACCTGCGTCAGTTCCAGCAGCGCGTCCTCATCCCCGTCCACGTACGCCTTAAGCTGTTCCACGATCAGGAACACCATCTCGCGAACGCTGTCATCCATCGGATGTCCTCCTTAGGGTTAGGCGCCGTGACACTTCTTGTATTTCTTTCCACTGCCGCAGGGGCAGGGGTCGTTTCGTCCAATTCTAGGCTCCGTCGGTTCGGTCGCTCGCGCCCCGCCCGACGGGGGCTCGGCCGCCGCGGGCGTCCCGAACGCCGTGACGCTCGCGTGCGACGTCTGCATGCGTGCCGGGCGCGTCATCGGAGGAGGCGCCTGCCGAACAGCCGGGCGAATCTCCGAGGCCTGGTCTCCCGACGGCAGCGCATCCGGCGACGCAGCCGGAAGACCTCTGCGGACCATTCCGGGCGGCGGTTCGATGACGAGCGACGCGCGGTAGAGCGTCCGCACCGTCTCCTCCCGAATGGAGCGCGTCAGTTCTTCGAACATCACGAAGGCTTCCTTCTTGTACTCCACCAGCGGATCTCGCTGCCCGTAAGCGCGGAGCCCGATCCCCTCGCGAAGATGATCCATCTCGCGCAGATGGTCCATCCAATGTTCGTCGATCACTTGAAGGTAGATGTGCCGCTCGGCCTCCCGGAGGAGTTCTGGCGTGAATTCCTGCTCTTTCTTTTCGTAGACCTCGCGGAAGGCGCCGGTGAGCCACTCTTCCCAATCGTCCGGCGTGCGGAGCGCATCGGGGTCGGGGGGCGCCAGCGGGCGGAGCGCGATCTGGCTCGCGTCGTTCAGGAGCCGCTTCACCTCGTCGTCGTCGAACCGCTCTCCGGCGAGATGGACCGAGACCCGTTCCCGCACCGTCGTGTCGATCAACTCCAGCATCGTGCCGTGGAGGTCGCCCTCCTCCAGCGCCATGAGGCGCTGTCCGTAGATGACGGTTCGCTGGCGGTTCATCACGTCGTCGTATTCCAAAAGGTGCTTCCGGATCTCGAAGTTGTGCGCCTCGACGCGCCGCTGCGCCCGCTCGATGGCCCGCGTCACGAGCCCGTGCTCGATGACCTCACCCTCCTGAACGCCCAGCCGTTCCATGATCCCGGCGATCCGCTCCGATCCGAAGAGCCGCATGAGGTCGTCCTCGAGCGACAGGTAGAATCGGGAGTGGCCGGGATCGCCCTGCCGTCCCGCGCGTCCTCGGAGCTGCCGGTCGATGCGGCGGCTCTCGTGCCGCTCGGTGCCGATGATGTGGAGGCCGCAGGGGATATCTTCCTTACAGCTCGCCACGTTCTTCCAGACACCGTTCTCCAGCTTGCTCTTCGGTCCCGAGAAGCAGGCATGGTCGCAGCGGATGACGCCCTTCTCGAGCTTGATGTCGGTGCCGCGGCCCGCCATGTTCGTGGCGATCGTGACGGCGCCGCGCCGCCCGGCCGTGGAAATGATTTCCGCTTCCTGCTGGTGATACTTGGCGTTCAGGACGTTGTGCGGGATCCCCTTCCGCTTCAGGAACCGGCTCAGCGTTTCCGAGGCTTCCACCGAGATCGTCCCTACCAGAACTGGCACGCCCATGGCGTGAAGCTCGGCGATCTCCTCGATGACCGCGTTGAACTTTTCGCGGCGCGTCTTGAAGATCAAATCGTTCGCATCGTCGCGCCGGACCGGCTGGTTCGTCGGAATGACCACGACGTCGCGCTTGTAGGTGAACCAGAATTCGTTCGCCTCCGTCTCGGCGGTTCCCGTCATCCCGCCCAGCTTCTCGTAGAGGCGGAAGTAGTTCTGGATCGTGATCGTGGCCAGCGTCTGCGTCTCGCCTTCCACCTTCACGTGCTCTTTCGCCTCGATCGCCTGATGGAGCCCGTCGGAGTAGCGGCGGCCAGGCATCAATCTGCCGGTGAATTCGTCGACGATCAGGACCTTGCCGTCCTGGATGACGTATTCCACGTCCTTTTCGTAGAGCGAATAGGCCTTCAGGAGCTGAAGTACGTTGTGGACGCGTTCGCTCCGCTCGCCATGCTCATGATCGAGGGCACGCTTCCGCAGAACCTTCTCGGCCGGCGACAGGGTTTCGTCGTCGTCGATGGCGCCCATGTCGACGGAGAGATCCGGAATGAGGAAGAGATTCGCGTCCCGTTCCGAGAGGAGCTCGCGCCCCTTTTCGGAGAGATCGATCGAATGGCTCCGCTCGTCGATGGAGTAGTAGAGGTCGTCGTCGACTTCCCCGAGCCGCTTGTCGCGGATGAAGTCGAGTTCGACTTTCTGGATGAGCCGCTTCAGGGCCGGTTCTTCGGAGACGAGCTTCCCGAAGCGCTTGTTCTTCGGCGCTCCCCGCTTCACTTGCAGGAGCTTCAGGCCGACCTCGTATTCCTTCGAGGGGTCGCTCCGGAGCGCCTCCGCCTCGGCCAGGATCGTGTTCACGACCTGGGTCTGGCCGCGCACCACGCGATCGACGTCGGGCTTCATCTCGTCGTACTTCTGCAGGCTATGCTCCACCGGCCCCGAGATGATGAGCGGCGTGCGCGCCTCGTCGATGAGGACCGAGTCGACTTCGTCCACGATCGCGAAATGATGCCCGCGCTGCACGCGGTGGTCCCGGTGCCGCGCCATGTTGTCGCGGAGGTAGTCGAACCCGAACTCGTTGTTCGTGCCGTAGGTGATGTCGCAGCCGTAGGCGGCACGGCGGGCGCTGAACTCCATCGCGTTCTGGATGCAGCCGACGGTGAGCCCGTGGAACTCGAAGATCTTCCCCATCCACTCGCTGTCGCGGCGGGCGAGGTAGTCGTTGACGGTGACGAGGTGCACGCCCTTGCCGGTGAGCGCGTTCAGGTACATCGGGAGCGTCGCGACGAGGGTCTTTCCTTCGCCGGTCGCCATCTCCGTGATCTTCCCCTGATGGAGCGCGATGCCGCCCACCAGCTGCGTGTCGAAGGGCACCATGTCCCACTCGAGGGGAATGCCGACCACGTCCCAGCTCTTGCCGCAAAGGCGGCGGCACGTTTCCTTCACGACCGCGTAGGCTTCGACCAGGAGGTCGTCAAGGGTCTCGCCGGCGGCGAGCCGCTTCTTGAACTCCTCGGTCTTCCCGCGAATCTCGTCGTCGGAAAGTTCTCGGAGACGCTCGACTTCGGCATTGATCTCGCCGACCAGCGGCCAGAGGCCCCGCACGTCGCGCTCGTGCTTCGTTCCGAAAAACTTGGTGATCAGATTGAGGACCATATTCTCCTGTTCGATCGTGTCGACAGTACCAGGGAGCCTTCCGCGGGTGGTCGCCAGGACCGCCCAGAGCTCCGGCACACTATAAGGCAAAACCCCAGGAGCGCTCCGCCGCCGGGGTTGCCGAGTTCGCAAGGTCCTTGTAAGGCGCTTACTATGAGTTACTTGCGAGCTTTCCTCGCGATCCTTGACGTTGACGGTACGTGCCGAAGTCTAGGAATCAGGTTGGATGCCTGTCAAGCGGGAAGAGAACTATCTTAGTAGAAGCTCCATGGCGAACCCCGCGGAGAGCGGAATCCGGAAGTTGTCGTCCAGCGGGATCGGGAGGAGCTCGAAGACGGTCGCGACAGCGGCCCCGATCAGGCCGACTGGAAACGGGATTCCCGGCATGATGGCCGTCAGTCCGTAGCAGACGGCGAAGCAGGCCAGGCTCCCTTCCAGCGTCTTGCCGAAGATACGGACCCTTCCGACCGACTTCCCCACGATCGCCGCCGCGGTGTCTCCCAGAATCAGAAAGGAGAGCGCGAGGACGGCCACCGGCTTCGGGAAGAGGTGAATCGAGAGGAGGCAGGCAATCAGGAGGTAGGTCGAGCCGAGGAGCGTCGCTTCCTCGTGATTTCGGAGGAGTTCGCCGAAGAAGTGCCGGAAGACATGACGTGACCGGGGATGATTCAGCCGGAAGACCTCGATCGCCAGGGAGAGGATGACCGAGGCGAGGAGCGCGCGTTCCCACCAGACGTACCAAGCGGCGGGGCTGGCGAAATAGCCGAGGGGAATGACGAGCGAGGCGAGGTGGATCGCCTTCCGCTTCAGTTCCGCGGCGAGAAGCACGGTCGGTCGAACCCTCCCAGTTTCAGCGGCGCGTGAAACCGGTCCGGGTCAGCGGCCGGAGGAGTTGTAGAGTGTCTCGTATCGGCGCCAGTTCGCGTAGACCTGTTTCACGTAGTCACGTGTCTCCCGGTACGGAATCCTCTCGACCCACTCGTCGTCGATCGCGGCTCCAGCACCACTCCAGCGCCGGACCGCCTCTTCGCCCGCATTGTACGATGCGAGGACCGCGCGCGCGTCGCCGAACTCGGCGAAGAGCGCGCGAACGTAGCGCGCCCCCAGACGGACATTGAGCCCGGCATCGCGGAGCGAATCCTCGGGGACCGATCTCCCCGCCAGTTGGGAGGCCGTAGCCGGCATGAGCTGGAGGAGTCCGAGGGCTCCCGCCTTGGACCGCGCCTGGCGGTCGTACGCGCTCTCCTGGCGCATGATCGCCCAGAGAATGCCCGCTGACACGCTCTCGGCCGCCGCGGCTCTCAGGACCTCGCTTGGATAGGCGGGTGGATAGTCGAGGCGGCCCTCGGGGACCAACGCGCGTTGCCCGACTCGAAACACGCCCGCCTCCTCGAGCGCGTTCGTGGCGTCGAGCGCCAATTCAGGTTCGCCTTCGCGCGCCGTCTGCTTCAGTCGCTCGATCGCGATCGACTCCCAGCCGAGTGCGCCCAGGACGGCGACCTCCAACGAACCCGAGCCGAACCCGTCGCCACGGCGGGAGCGCGTGACGCGGATCGTCGCTTTCCCCGGCGCCTCCCTCCCCGCGATCTCCCCGAAGGCGCGGAGTTCTTCCACCGAGCGCCAGCCTTCGTACGACGCGGGCGCCAGCCGCGAGGTGTTCCGAAACCCGGAGCGCGCGGCCACGCTATCGCCCGCCGCGAGCGCCAGTTTCGCGCGCCAGAAAGCACCGACGTAGTCCTCCCCCGGCGCGCTCGCCAGAAGGGAGCGCGCGGAATCGGCCGCGCCGGCACGCTTCCACGCCAACGCCCCATGTACCCGCGCCGCCGATCGGAGGGCGCCGGTGCGTAGATATCCAGTCGCCCAGCGGAAGATCGGGCCGACCTCGCCGGCGCTCCGCTGGTCCTCCCACTCCCGCGCCCGCTCCCAGGCCGCCTGCTCCCCGGTCGCTCCCGTGGAATCGAACGTCACCGCCGCCTGAAACGCCGAGTCCATCGGGGCGAAGAGCCGAGCGCCGCGCGCCGCCCGGGCGAAGCCGAGTGCCGACTTCGCGCGGGCCAGCGTCGGAAGCCCCGGGAGAGCGCCCAGGGTCCGAAAGGACGCCATGGCGTCGGTGAAGCGCCGCGCTCGTACCAGAAGTCCCGCCTCGGTCTCCAGCCGGGCCGCCATCCCCGCCGAATCGGCGGGGGCGCCGCGGCGCGCGGCAAGGAGTGAGAGGCCGCGATCCGCCTCACCCACCTCGCCGAGAGCGCGGCAGAGTTCGAGGTGGGACTTCTCTGCCAGTGAATCGGGCCGGCTCCGTGCCAGCTCGGCGGCGCGGCGAATCGCCGGGTAGCGCTCCGAGAGCGGCAGGCCGCCTTTCACACCGAAGCGGGAGAGGGCGTCGATCGCCGCGGTCGTGTCGCGCGCGGAGAGATGCACCTCGCCGAGGAGGAGCGCCTGCTCGCCGGAGACGGGATCGGTCATGACGGAGAACGCGAGGCGCGGTGTCCCCTCCTTCAGGAAGCGGCGCGCCAGTTCGGACCTCGCACGCTCCCGCGCGGAGGGCCCCGCGCCGGGCGCGGCGAGAATCGCCCAGAGCGCGGCGCGTGAAGCGCGTCCGTCGCGAAGGGACTCGGCGAGCATGGAAGCAGTCAGGAGATGCGCCACGTCTCGAGCGGCGCCTCGCGTGGGCGAGCCAAATCCCGCATGCCAGCGATCACCACGGGCAAGCCGACGGTCGGGTGGCCAGGCGAGGAGGGCCATCCCTCGTGCCGCGTCCCCGGATCGTCCGAGCAGCGACGCGCGAATCGGGAGCAGCGCCTCATCATCGCGAAGAGCGCCCTCCAGAAGAAGCGAGGCTCGGCTTTTGGCCCCTTCGGCCAGGAGATCGAGCGCCGCTCCGCGCAGGTGCGCGAGCGGCACGCGAAGCGCGGACGCATCGGGAGTCCAGGATCGGAGCGCCGAACGATAGAGCGATTCCGCGGCGGCGGCACGGCGCTCCGCAGCGGCAAGGGCTGCGGTCGACTCATTCCAGCGGGCGAGCCGGCGCGACTCCCGCGCCTCGATCCAGGCAGCCCGGTTCGCCACCCAGGCCGGGGTAGCGCCGACCGGCGGCTGCGCGAGCGCCGGCGAGGCGACGCTCAAGGCGAGGAGGAGCGGCCAGAGGCCGCAGAGCGACGTGGCGCGGGCGGGACGGACGGATTTCCGCCGCGCGGGCCCGCGCGTCATGGGATCAGCGGACAACGACGAGGCGCGTCGTCTGCGTCCGGCCCAGAAGGGTCACCTGCGCGAAGTAGACGCCTGCTCCGGCGGCGGCCCCGCCGCGATCTCGGCCGTCCCACGAAGCGCCGTATTCGTTCGCGAGGAGCGGATCGACGGACGCGTTCAGAGCCCGGACCAACCGTCCCTTCACGTCGAAGATGCGGACGATCGGACGTTCCCCGGGATGAGGAAGTCCGTCGAGCGCGCTGAACCGGAATCGGAGCGAGCCGGCGGAGGATGACCCTGCGAAGTACGGAACCGGCCCCGCGCGAAACGTCACGCGCCGCGGCGTCGGCCCGGGATCTTGACGCGGCGCCACGACGACGTCGTCGACGTACCAGCCTTCGTAGTAGCGGACAAGGCTTCCGAACTGATCGCGAGGATCGTTCGTGTCGTCGCTGGCGAATCGGAATCGAATGCGTGCGGTCCCCTGATACGAGGAGAGGTCCGCAACGTACTGCCGCCACGCGCCGACCGAACCCGCGATGACGTCGGAACCCGAGAGCGCCGTTCCCGCGTTGAACTCGATCTGGTACGGATACCCGTCATCCACGGCCACCGGCATCCATGGCCCGCCCAGAAGAGAAATTTCCGCGCGCCCACCATCCCACGCTCCCGTCCCCCCGTTCGTTTCGGTGTCGACGTACGACCAGAACGTGAGCTGCGAGTTGGCTGGAAGGTCGAAGCCGGGGGAGGTGATCCCCGCGTCCTGATTGCTCCGATAGGTTTGCTGCTCGTTCGATCCCGAGTTGAGCGCGTTCGTGCTTCCCACCTTGGCGGCAAAGCCCCCGCCATGGAAGCGGACCTGTGTCCGGTGCCACTCGTTGTAGGGTGAAGGCGCGATGGCTCCGCTGCTCCAGCCGCTCGCGATGAAGTCGCTTTCGAAATTCTCGTTGAGCCCGGTGCCCTCGCCGATCGTCAGCGAGAAGTCCTGAGATCCGGACACACTGCCATCGTTCCACGAGAGTCGAAGCACGACGTTTCTCGGGAGTGACACGGGGGTGCCGAACGTGAGCGTGAAAGGCGTCGCGTTCGTCCCCGACTGGCCCGTCGCCAGCGCGGCGCCCGCGGACGACCCGGCGTTCACGATCGCCAGGGCATCGAGCGAAGTGAGCGTGTACGTGAGGGAACCCGACCCCGTCCCCACGTTCCGGACCTGAATCGTGAGGTCGCCCGTCTCCGTCGCATCGGGGTGACCGTCGCCGCCGTCCTGATAAGTCGAACCGGCGATCCGGAGCTCCGGACGCGCGGAAAGGACGAGGTCGAAGGAGACGGAATCGCTCCCGTCCACGCTGCCTCCCGTGATGTTGGCGAGGCGGATCGCGGTGTCGAATCCGGCGTAGTCGCGGGAGTTGGGCGTCGTCGACTCGGTCCAGGTCCGCCGTTGGAGCGATCCCGGCCAGAAGTCCGCGGAGTCACCGAAGTTTCCCAGCGACGATTCGAGATCGTCGAGACCGTCGGCCGCGACGACTCGAACGCGGTAGAACGATGGTCCGCTGAGATTGTCTTGGTTGCGGTCATCGACGTGGTAGATGAGGAGCCCGTCGCCAGGGAGATAGCGGTCGCTTCCGGTCTTCTGCCGGTTCTCCACGAGGAAATACTCGCTGCCCGGTTCGCCGTTGCTCCAGAGACGAAGCGATCCGCCTCCGCCCGTTGCCGGTCCGAGCGAATAGGGTCCTCCGGCGGTCGGAATCACGATCGGATCGAAGCCTAGGTACTGCCGCGACCAGGCATCGAGACTGCTGGGTACCGAACCAAACGTCCCCTCTCCGTAAAAGGGAAGGTAATTTCCAAGTCCCATGAGCGAGTAGAAGCCAAGTCCGGCACCGATCGGATCGTAGAGATCGGGCAGCCCGATCGTGTGCCCGAATTCGTGGCAGTACGTGCCGATCGCGTAGTCGGCGGGGTGCTCGTTGAATTCCCC
>JANNMC010000357.1:0-2423 GCA_031397435.1 Candidatus Eiseniibacteriota bacterium | reverse complement strand
GATGCCGAGGGAATTCGGCTCACGCCGCTGGCGATCAAGGATGGCCGGCGGTTTGGCACGCGCGACTACATCCGGCAAGCGCAGCGCGATGCGCTGGGTTCGCTCACCGTTGCGACCGGTTCGTACGCCACACGCATCGTGCTCGACGACGCGCAGCGTGCAACGGGTGTGGAGTATGTCGCGGGACGGCAGACGCTCGGCCCCGACGCCACCGCCGCGGCGGCAACCTCGCCAACCGCCGCCCGGCGGACCGTTGCGCACGCGACGCGCGAGGTGATTGTGTCCGCGGGCGCATTCCAGACGCCGCACTTGCTGATGCTCTCCGGTATCGGACCGCGCGAAGACCTCGAGCGTCACGGCATTCCGGTGCGCGTGGATCTGCCCGGTGTGGGCCACAACCTCCAGGATCGGTACGAAGTCGCGGTGGTGATGCGAATGAAGCACGACTTCGAGTTGCTCAAGGGCGCGACCTTCGAGGCGCCGGGTGCGGGTGAATACCCCGATCCCTATTTCGGCGAATGGCAAACCGCAGGGAGCGGGCCCTACGCTGCAAATGGCGCTGTGTTCGCCGTGATCAAGCGGTCGAGCAAGGCGCGGCAGGACCCAGACCTCTTTATTTTCGCCGGCGTCGGAGATTTTCGCGGCTACAAGCCGGGCTACTCGAAAGAGTTGTTCAAGACGAACGACAAGTTCACCTGGTGCGTGCTCAAGTCGCACACGAAGAATCGCGGCGGGCGCGTGACGCTCCGCTCAGCCAACCCATTCGACGCGCCACAGATCGACTTTCACTATTTCGACGAAGGCACCGACGCTGCAGGCGATGACCTCGAGGCGGTCTGCGATGGTGTGGAATTCGCACGCCTCCTCGCGAGTCAGTTGGGCGACCGCGCCGCCGAAGAATGCCCAGGCCCCTCGGTCAGCACACGCGAGCAGCTTCGCGAGTGGGTGAAGAACGAGGCATGGGTGGAGATCTCGACGTCCGCCGACTTGTGGCGGTAGACGGAGCCGGGTTCGTTGATGCGCAGGCCGAAGGGCGCGCCGACCACATGCCGCGGAAAGCGCACTTGAGGCCCGAACAGTGCGGCCACGATGCCCTCGAGCAGCAATGCTGAGAGCACGCTGCCGAGAAGCAGTGCAGCAACACGGCTCCCCCAGCGGCGACTGCGCGCGCGCGATTCCACAGCTCTCACAACAGCGCGCCTCCCGCTCGCTCGTTCGGTGCTGTTTAGATCATCGGCCCGCTCGGCGCCGAAGTTCATTGGATACAGTCGCGCCACTTGTTGGGGGCGCGCGTGGATCGTCGGTACGGATTGGTGGTGGGACAGGGACGTTCCGGCACGAACTGGCTGCTCGAGTTGCTCGATCTTTCCGCTGAGACCTTCTGTCGCAACGAGCCGTACGGCTGCGCTGGTTCCGAGATGAGCCGCCTGATGGAGCTGCGAGACGTGTGGCTCGAGGAGGAACCGTTCGGCGCTCGCTGGGATCACGCGGTCGCGATCGCCCTCGAACGGATCGGCGAGCGGGATCGTCGCGCGCACGTGCGAAAGCAATATCTCTGGGAGGCCGCCCGCCAACTCGGCATGTACCGCGCGGTCCACAGCCCTCGCCTTCGTGCGCTCGCGAGAGTCCTGATTCCGCAGCTCGGCGAGAGCGAGTTCGCAATGCCGCGCTGGATTGGCGACCGGGGCAGCCTCGCAGCCGCGTTCGGCGTGTTGAAGCTCAACCGCGTGCCGTCGTTTGCGAGCTTTGTACTGCGGCATCGGCCGCGCGTGCCGGTGCTCCACATCGTGCGTCATCCCGGCGGCTTCCTGCATTCGTGGCGAACCCGCTATCTGGCGAACGCTGACCCCGCCGCGGTCCTGCGCGCGAACCGCGAGCGGCTCGAGAGCGTGGCGCGCGCAAACCCCGAGTGGGCCGCACGCGCGCCGGATTTTTCGACGCTCGACGTCCACGCCTCGGAGCTGCTCTACTGGCGCTACGCAAACGAAACGATCTACCGCGCGGGACAGCGCAGGCCTAACTACCACTTCATTTCTTACGAGCTGTTGACGCGTGATCCGTTGCCGATCATGCAGCGCCTCTACGCCGCATGTGGCCTGCCGTGGACTCCCGCAATCGCCACGGAGATCGCGAGCGCTGCACGCGGGGCGCGAGAAATCGCTGGGAAGTGGCGCAGCCAGCTGCCCTCGGAGCAACGAGATTTGGTCGAGCTCGTGCTGCGCGAGTCACCCCTGCCCTTGCCGAGCGACACCTAGAGCACTTACGGCCGTGGCCGCGCTTGCGCTTGCGCTTGCGTCGGCAGCAGGCGGGTTCGATACGCCGCGCAGATTCCCAGTGCCGCCGGGATCTTCGAGAAGTAGGTGTGCGCTCCGTAAAACAGGCTCGTGCCGAGTCCGCTCCCCGCTCGGCGCGCCGCGTACGCT
>JANNMC010000330.1:0-6197 GCA_031397435.1 Candidatus Eiseniibacteriota bacterium | reverse complement strand
GCGCTTCCTGCCGGAGGCTAGTCGCGGGAAGTTCGGCTGCCGCGTACTCGCCAAGCACGCGGGGGAGCGCCGCGCGAATGGCCGCCACCAGAGCATCGACGCCGCCGGCCCGGAGCGCGACCGTCTCGACTTCGGTGACTTCGGAAGCGGCTGCCGGCGCCACTGGACTCGGAGCCAGATCGCGCTTGTTCCACGCCACGATCACCGGGCCGCTCGCCGTGGCCTGAAACCGCTCGCTCTCGGCCGCGCCGGCGTCGGGACGCGTGCAATCGCGCACCACGATCGAAAGATCAGCGGCAGCAGCCGCGCGTTCGGAGCGCTCCACGCCAAGCCGCTCGACCGGGTCGGTCGCGGCATGAAGCCCGGCCGTGTCGGTCAGGCGGATCTCCGTGCCGTCGATCCAGATCGAGGCCTCGATCGTGTCGCGCGTCGTACCCGGCGCCTCGTTCACGATCGCGCGGTCGTATCCCAGGAGTGCGTTCAGAAGACTCGACTTTCCCACGTTCGGCGCGCCGACGATGGCGACCCGCACGCCTTCCTCGCGTCGGCGGGCCGAGGGGAGCCGCGAGATCCACTCGCGAAGCACCGTGGCCGCCGCGGCGGAACGAGCGGCCAGCGCCGCCACTTCGGCCGCTTCCCGAACTTCGGCAGGGAAATCGATGCGCGACTCGACTTCCGCGAGGATCGTCACCAGCTCCGCGTCGAGCACCTCGATTCGCCGCGAGAGATCACCCCCCAGCGTGGCGTGCGCCGCGCGAAGGGAGCGATCGGAGCGGGCGCGAACGATCGCCGCGACCGCCTCCGCCTGGGCCAGGTCGAGTTTTCCGTTCCGATAAGCACGCTCCGTGAATTCGCCAGGCCTCGCGGCGCGTGCGCCCGAGCGCGTCAGCGCTTCCAGGATGGAACGGGGAATGGCGGGGCCGCCGTGCGAGGAAATCTCGACTACGTCTTCGCCGGTATAGGAATGGGGAGCGCGAAAGACCGAGAGGAGAACCGTGTCGAGGCGGATGTCACCGGAAACGGCGGCACCCACCACGAACGAGCCGAACAGAATCCGGTGGGAGCCGCTTGCTACGGGGTCTCGGGCGCCGCGGAAGTGGCGCGCCGCGATCGCGACAGCGTCAGGACCGCTGAGCCTCGTGACCGCGATGGCCGCGTCGCCCGACGCCGTGGCGATCGCGACGATGGTGTCGCTGGTGGCCATGGCGGGGGCGTTTCGGTCCTGCCGCGCCGGACGCGGCATTCACGGACGCTAGTCCTTCGACGTCGCGCGGCGGATGATGACGCGCTTGTAGAAGCCGTCTCCGATCGTGACCGTTTCCATCCCGGCGCGTTCGGCCACCTCGAGATGGACGATGCGGCGCTCGGAAGCCGGAAGCGGGTCGGTCGTCACCTCGGGAGTGCCTCCCTCGATCTCACCCATGAGATCGCGGGCCATCTGCCGCAGCCCCTCGATCTGGCGATCGCGGAAGCCGGCGACGTCCACCTCCAGGCGAGGAGGGGCCGAGTTCGGCATCTTCGCCCGGAGCATGCGGGTCACGAGGTGCTGGAACGAGGAGAGCGTCTCCCCGTCCGATCCGATCAGGAGCGAATCGAACTCTCCGGCGTCCACGCCAACGCGGATGCCGTGCTGCGTCTTCGATGCGACGACGGTGGCGCCGCGAAACTCCATGGCGTCGACCAGTCCCTGCGCCAACTCCTTAACCAGGGAGACATGCTCCTCGGTGATCAGCGCGGGATCGAGCGGCGGGGGCGGCGGGCCGAAATCGCGCGGCTCCATGCGGTGCGACACACCCTGATGCGAGCGCGGCGAATCGTACGAAGGGCGAGGCCCCCGGGCCGGCGCGCGGCCGGCGCCATCGGCGGCCCCGGACGGGTCTCGGCGGCGCACCTTCACCTTCACGGGGCGGAACCCGATGCTCGAATTCGCCGACGAGCCGGCGTCCACCATGTCGATGGCCAGTTCGCGCGGGGTGAGGCCCGTTTGGGCGCAAGCCGCGGCAATGGCATCCTCGAAGGTGTTGGCTTCGATATTGATGACTTCGTCGTTCATGGCTGATCCATCCGGTCGTTCGGGCTAAAGCCGCTACGTGGCGGCGCGGGCCGCTGTTTCGCGGTCGTCGGCGATGTTGACCCACTGCTGCTGGAGGGCGGAAAGGACGTTGTTGACCGTCCAGTAGAGGATCACACCCGCCGGGAGATTATACATAAAGAAGAGCATCATCACCGGCATGAGCATCATGAGCGGCTTCTGGTTCGGATCGGTCGGCGTGAGCGCCTGCATCCAGAACGTGCTTCCGGTCATGAGGATCGGCAGCAGGTGGATCGGAAGCGGCCCCAATTGGAAGAGAATGTCCGGCGCCGAGAGGTCGTGCACGTGCCCCATGAAGCCGGCCGCGCGCAGTTCCACCGAGTAGAGCAGCACGTTGTAGAGCGCCAAGAAGACCGGCACTTGAAGCAGCATCGGGAGGCACCCGCCGAGCGGGTTCACCTTGTGCTCCTTGTAGAGCGCCATGACGCTGCTGTTCATCTTGACCGGGTCTTCCTTGTACTTCTCGCGGAGTTCGGTCATGCGCGGCTGCAGCCGGTGCATGATCTTCATGGTGCGAAGGCTCGACTGCGTCAGCGGGTAGAAGACTACCTTCGTCAGCAGGCTGAGCAGGATGATTCCGACGCCGTAGTTCGGGATCCACTTGTAGAGGAGAAGGAGGCTCTTCAGGAGGAACGTGCTGACCGGGAGGAGCCACTTCCAGCCCAGATTCACCAGTTGGTCGAGACCCGAGCCAAGTCCTACCAGCGTGTCGTAGTGAAGCGCGCCAGCGTAGAGCCGCGCGTGGCGCACCACCAGCGATCCCGGCGTCGCCGCGCCGGTGAGCCAGGCGCTCGCCGAGCCGTCGGCCGCGGGGAGGAAGGCGACTTCGTCCACGGTCAGCGAATCGGGTACGAGCGCCGCGACGAAGTACTTGCTTCGGTCTCCCGCCCAGCGGACGTTCCCCTTCTCGACCTTCAGCCCTTCTTTGCCCAGACCCTTTGTGTCGACCGCGACGAGCTTCTCGCCCAGGAGCGCCGTGCCGCGTAACTCATCCGGCTTTCCGTAAAGCTCGGTGATCGGGAGCGCGCTTCCCCAGCCGATCCGGTAGCGGATGGGGCCGAGGTCGGCGGGTGCCGACAGGCGCACCTCGACGTCGAGAAGCGATCCCTTGGGATCGATGCGATAGGTCTTGGTGACGCTGACCCCGCTCGAGTCCTCCGCCACGAAACTGACCCTTCCGGCCGACTCGTTGAAGTCGGACAGCTGGAACGGCACGTGGCTGAAGTCGAAGGTCGCCTGGCCCGCCGAGACGACCACATGCATGGCGCTCGAGCCGGGACGAACGAGATCAACGGGGCCCTTGGTGACCGGGTTCTTGTAGCCCGGCACCACCCACGAGGTAATGGTTCCACCCTCAGTGGAGAAGGTGGCCTGGAAATCCTTGGTCGAAAGGCGTCGCTCCTCGATGGGAGCTTCCGCGACTCTCGTGGCGACAAGCGTCTCGCCGGCAAGGGAAGGCGCGCCGATGACCGGGGTGGAGGGCGTGGAGCCCGTGGTCTGTCCGGTCGCGCTTCCACCATCGGTCGTCGCTCCGCCATCTGTCGCGGCCGAGCCGCCCAAGATGGAGCCGCCGGTCGCGGTGGTGGTTCCCGCCGCGCCGGGCGTCAACTGCTGCCCGGTGGTTTGGCGCTGCTGTTGTTGCTTCTGGCGCGTGCGCGACGACCACCAGACGGAGTCGATCAGCAAGACGCCGAGGATCAGGAATACGGCAATCAGGGTTCTTTTGTCCATGAATCGGCGGCCGCGGTTCCTTTACGGAACCGGGTCGTAGCCTCCAGGATGGAAGGGGTGGCAGCGGGCGATTCGGCGCACGATCAACCAAAGGGCGTGCAGGACGTTGTGGCTGCGGAGCGCCTCTTCGGCGTACGCGGCGCACGACGGCTCGAATCGACACGATCGAGGGAGCACGGGTGAGATGGCGGCGCGATAGCCGCGGACCAAGAGCAGAAATAGGGATCGAAGTCCGAAGCCGGAGCGGGCGGCGCGCCCTAGCACCGATGTCGTCGAGGCGATGGCGGTCATCGGCGCTCCTGCCCGATCAAGCGGGTCATCTCGGCGAAGACGGCGGCGAGGCCCGAACCGGCGCAACTCGCACGGGCGATCCAGACTCGCCAGCGCGCCTCATCGTGACGCTCGGCCGGCACGGCGCGGAACGCCTCACGCAGGAGCCGCTTCGCCCGGTTCCGCTGGACGGCGCCGCCAACCTTCCGGCTGGCAACGAACGCAAAGCGGCAACGATCCTCAGGCTTGGAAAGACTGACCAGTGTCATCAAGTTGCCGTGGATCGACTTACCGGACTGGTACACTTCGCGGAACTGCCACCCTGCGCGAAGGCGGCGATCGCGCGGCGAGACCGCGCTTGCCATGATGGTGTCGCCCGGTGGGGCCGGGTTAAGGCGTGAGACGCTTGCGCCCGCGGGCACGGCGCCGAGCGAGAACGGCGCGGCCACCACGGGTACTCATACGCGCCCGGAATCCGTGGACCCTCTTTTTGCGTTTATTGTGCGGTTGAAAAGTGCGCTTCACTGGTACCGACCTCGTGAAAAGGTGTAGTTCGACTTGCTAGAGCATGAACGACGGAGTCTATCGGACCCGCCTCCGAACGGTCAACGCCCTTCTCGCGCCCCCGCGGAGGCCCTTTGTTTCCGCCAACGGCCGTTGTCAGCAACATTTTCGTTGCGACCCCCGAAGCCCCGGGCGTACATTCCGGCCCTCGCAGACCCCCGCCGCGGAGCCGTTAGACGCGTCTAGGGCCTGCCTCAATCGCTCTCCCTGGCGCGCCCGCGCGCCGCGCTTTACCGAGGTCTTATTGCTTTGAGCGGCTCGACCCGCCATCCGAACCTTTCGGGGCGTAACGTGGCACCTTCGTGCACGTTGCGCCCCTTTAGCATTGTGGATAAGTCTGTTGATAACCGGTGGAGAGGGTGTGCAGACATGGGGATGGAACGATGATCGACACGATGGTCGCCTCCGACGTCTGGGTGCGGGCAATCCCGCGAATCCAGGCCAATCTATCGGGTCAGACCTTCGATACCTGGTTCCGCTCGTTGACGGCGCTCGAGTTCGACGGCCGTACGCTCCTTCTGGAGGTGCCGAGTCCGTTCTACGTCGACTGGCTGGACCAGCACTACCGCTCCCTGATCGAGTCGTCCCTTTCGGCCGCTACCGGGCAGCCGGTGGGGGTGTCGTTTCAGATCCGCTCCGAACCGGAGGCAGCCGAGGAAGAGGAGCGGCCGCGGCTTGGCCCGATCTCGCGTGACGAGACTCACCTCGTTCCGCAAAACACCTTCGACAGCTTCATCGTCGGAAGCGGAAATCAGTTCGCGCACGCCGTCTGTCAGGCGGTGTCGCAGAGTCCCGGTACGCGCTACAACCCGCTCTTCCTGTATGGCGGCGTCGGACTGGGGAAGACGCACCTGATGCACGCCATCGGGCATCACATTCGTCAGCAGCGGACCGGCGCGCGCATCTTCTTCGTCTCGGCCGAGAAGTTCATGAACGAGATGATCTACGCCATCCAGCACGCGACGACGCTCGAGTTCAAGAGCCGCTATCGCACCGCCGACATCCTCCTCATCGACGACATCCAATTCCTCGCGGGCAAGGAATCGACGCAAGAGGAGTTCTTCCACACGTTCAACGCGCTCCACGATCAGAAGAAGCAGATCGTCCTCACCAGCGACGGCCCGCCGAATTCGATGACCGCGCTGCAAGAGCGGCTGGTCTCGCGTTTCACGTGGGGCGTGGTGGCCGACCTCACGGCGCCGGATCTGGAAACGCGCGTGGCGATCGTGAAGAAGAAGGCGGAAATGCAGGGGCGGAACTTGCCGAACGAGATCGCGCTCTTGCTGGCCAGCAACATCAAGACGAACATCCGAGACTTGGAAGGGTCGCTGGCGCGTTTGTTGGCGTTCTCGGACCTGACGAACCAGCCGCTGACGGTGGAGTTCGCCCAGGAAGTCCTGCGCGATCAGATCAAGCCAGACCTCCTGCGAGTCGACGTCCACGAGATCCAGCGTCTCGTGGCGCGGCATTTCAACGTCACCGAGGAGTCGCTACGCGGGAAGCGCCGCACCGACACGATCGCCTTCCCGAGGCAGATCGG
>JANNMC010000281.1:0-1400 GCA_031397435.1 Candidatus Eiseniibacteriota bacterium | reverse complement strand
CGGCTCCGTGACGGCGACCGATTTCAATACGATCAACGCTCACGTCGGCCACGACTGCGACTCGCCCAACAACCCGTAAACTTTGAAACGGTCCAACCGGACGGCGCACGGGCAATCGGCCCGGGCGCCATCCGGGAGGGCGCTAGCCGGCACGTACAGGAGGGAACCCCTAATGAAGCATTCGCTACTGCTCGTCGCGGTTGTGGCTCTGGTCGCGTTCGCGGCTCCGGCGCACAGCCAGTACATGTTCCTCGACACGAACAACGATGGCGTCTGTGATACCAACGACATTCTGACGGCCAGCTCCACGTCTGTCGACGTGTGGCTCGATACCAACAACAACGGGGACGGATCGCCGGCCACGTGCTTGGTGTCGGCTGCAAATCTCACGATCAACTCCTACGAAGTTATCGTTCGCTCCACGGGCTCGATCACGCTCGGTTCCTGGACGGACAACATGAGCTTTGCCACCAGCTTCGGCGATTTCACCGCCGGCGCCGACGCCTACCACGGTCGTGGTAGCGGCACGGTACTCTCCCCGGGTACGTACAAGCTCGGTTCGCTCGCGATCTCCGGTGTCGCCGCTGGCGCGACGCTCTCGATCGTCGCTGCGTCCTCGGCCAACCCGGTGGGTAACACCTCCTTCGGCAGCCAGTGCGAAGGCAATGACTTCGACAACACCATGAAGCTCGGAAGCGACTGGAACGACGTCTGCGGAACCGCTTCGCCGACGCCGATCACGCCGACGACCTGGGGCTACATCAAGAATATCTACAAGTAAGATGGGCCCGCCCCTTCGGGGGTGGCTGAAAAACTAAATCAGGGGCGCATGCAGGATAGGTGCGCCCCTGATTGTTTCGAGAAGCACGGGCACGATGCGGCGGCCCGCGCCACAAGCGCGGGAGCCGGTCGCCCGAATCGTCCGGCGGAATCGCCGGGAGATCCGGGCGGCATGACGCTCGGGAGGCGTCTACGCTCGCTTCGGGGGCAACACGGGCCCTCGGTTGAGTGCTGGAGGCACCGGTCCGGGAACGGGGTTTCACCACCGGCCGGTGGAACAGGCTCGCGGCTTCGCCGATGCCTCGGGACAAGGCGCGGCGGAACGCTGGGCACGACCACGACCAAGGGCATAGCCCTATGGTTCACAGGGAGGAAGCAGCATGCGTAGTCGGTTGAAAGCCGCGCTTGTAGCGGGGGCCGCGCTGGCGTTGATGGCGGCGGCCGCTCCCGTGATGGCCGGCATCCCGGACGTCACGAACTCGTTCTACGTTCCGCAGTCGGGTACGGTGGCATCCCCGGCGGAGGGAACGTTGGCGTCTCGTTTCTTCCGGATGTGTCCGAACAATGACGGCGGTGCGAGCCTTCCGAACAGCGCTCGCGTCAAGGTTACGGTTCGCGAC
>JANNMC010000278.1:0-1478 GCA_031397435.1 Candidatus Eiseniibacteriota bacterium | reverse complement strand
TCGTCGAGCGGATCCGCGACCGAAGGCATGATTCGGTTCTTCTTGAAGACCTCTTGGAAGACCGAACGCTCGGGGAAGATCTCGTATTGGCGAATGCCCTCGCGCGATCCTTGGTCGAAGCGCTGCACGTAGCGCAGCGAGTTGAGCGTCGTCACGTCCATCCAACTCTCGTAGACGTCGTCGACCTTGTAGAAGATCGTGCCACCGCTGAGCGTGAACAGCACGTGCCACGCCGGCTGGTCGCGAATCGACTCGATCCCCATGACGCGCATGCGCGCGGTGCCCACCTTGATCGCGCCGAAGCGCACGTCATAGGTGAGGTTCTCGCCGGCGAGGAACGGGACCGCTGCTGCGCCGCTGGGCATCGTGTTCCCCTGCGCCATGCCGGGCTGCGCGAGCGCGCCCGACACGGCAATGGCGGAGAGCAGGACGGCCACGAGCCGGTTCACGCGACCGGACGGGTGCGCGCGCGTCCTCGCGCTGCCCACCCGGCGCGCACGAGGGCCACGGCGTCCGGCCAGGGATCGCGCCGCGTCGCGCGGAGACGCACATCAAAGCGCAGCGGCAGCGACACGGTCTCCACCCGACGCGCCTCGGCGACCGCGGCGTGCAGATAGTCGAGATTCGCCTGCCACGGCTCAGCGGCCTGCGTCACCGGTAGATCGCCCGCCTTCTTGAGCAGATCGCGCACGACCGCGATCCGAATGAGTCGGAAGGACCCGAACGGATCCTTCACTCCGGCCACCGTCACCGCGCGGCGGATCGGCCAGAGCTTCGGCAGCCAGCCGACGAGCTTGTGCAACTTGCGCACCGACTCGGGCGCTTCGGTCGGTAGTTCGCGCTCGGCGACCACGACGTCAGCACCACCCTCGAAGCGCTTCACGAGCTCGGGAATCCCCTCTGGCTGATCCGTGAAGTCGGCCTGCAGCAGGACCACCGCGTCGCGGCGGGGATACTTGGTGCGGTTGGACGCCTCGCGCAGGAGCGCGTCGACCGCACGCGCGTAGCCAACACGCGTGCGTCCGCCGATCACCGTGAGGGGCATCGCTTTGGTGTACGGCTCGAGCACTTCGCGTGTGGCGTCGGTGCTGGCGTCGTCATAGACGAGGATCTCGTACTCGCGCGTGTACTCCTGGAACACCTTGCGGATGCGCCACAGGAGGACGCCCACGGTCGGGGCCTCATCGAAGGTCGGAATGCAGATATAGAGCACGGTCGAAAGCTAGGCGTAGGTGCTGCACGGGACCACACCGATATATCCCGTCAGACCGTGGAACGCTCCAACAGGTCACGGTACGCGGCCAGGACGGACTCGACCATCTGGTCTGGGCCGAAGCTCCTCGCGCGCTCGGGACCGGCGGCTCCGAGCGCTTGCCGACGCGGCGCATCGCCCACGAGCTCCGACACGCCGCCGGCGAACGCGGCATCGTCGTCGGGAGTAAGAGGAGGCCGTTTCGGCCATCCTCGATGATCTCCCC
>JANNMC010000277.1:0-3884 GCA_031397435.1 Candidatus Eiseniibacteriota bacterium | reverse complement strand
GAGTATCGCCCCCGTCGGGAGCGCCCGACCCTTCTCGAGGTTCACGATGCCCAGGTTCCGCTCGCTCGCTCTCGCCGCCGCACTCGCCACCGCGCTCGCCGCCACAGCCGACGCCGCGCCGAAGCCGACCCCGATCCCGGCGCTCGCGCAGGACCATCTCGCGCTCGGCGGTGAGTACGATCCGGCGATTCCGACGCAGGAGAAGTTGCTCGGGTTCGCCAGCGGCGACCGCGTCGCCACGCCGGCCGAGCTGATCGCGGCGTTCACGGCCTGGGATGCCGCGAGCCCGAAGGCGCAGTTGTTCGAGCACGCGCGATCCTACGAGGGCCGCGCGCTGACCCATCTCGTTTTGACCTCTGAGAAGAACATGGCGCGCCTCGCCGAGATCAAAGCCGGCATGGCCAAGCTCGCCGACCCGCGCAAGACCTCCGCCGAGGAGCGCAAGAAGCTCATCGATACGCTGCCGGGCGTCGCTTGGCTCGGCTATTCGATCCACGGCCCCGAGACCTCGGGCGCCGACGCCGCGCTCGCGGTGGCGTACCACCTGATCGCCGACAAGCGTTCCGCCACCGCCAGGTTGCTCGACGATCTCGTCATCGTCATCAACCCGTCGGTCAACCCCGACGGCCGCAACCGCTACAACCAGATGCTCAACGAAACGCGCGGCGCCCAGCCCAATCTCGACGACCAGTCGATGCACCACGGCGGCTGGTGGCCGGGCGGGCGCGGCAACCACTACCTGTTCGACCTCAACCGCGACTCGCTGTTTGGCGTGTTCCCCGAGACCACGGGCCGGATCAAGGCGCTGCGCGAATGGAACCCGATCTTCTTCGTCGACGGCCACGAGATGGGCTCGCTCGATACCTTCCTGTTCTCTCCGCCGCGCGAGCCGCTCAACCCGAACCACGCGCCGAACGCCAAGACGTGGAGCTTCAAGTTCGCCGACGACCTCGGCGCCGCGTTCGACCAGCGCGCCTGGCCCTACTACCACGGCGAGTGGAACGACGACTGGTACCCGGGCTACGCCAACGCCTACGCCCTGTTCCGTGGCGCGGTCAGCTTCCTCTACGAGCAGGCCGCGGTCGCCGAGGGCGGCGTGCGCCAGTCGAACGGCGGCATCACCTCGTACCGCGAGGCGGTCGCGCACCAGGCGGTCGCGTCGATCGTCAACCTGACCACGCTGCAGCGGAACCTCCGCCCGGTGCTGGCCGATTACGCCGCCGATCGCGCCAAGGTCGTGGCTGGCGACGGCCCCTACGCCAACAAGAGCTTCGCGATCCCGCCCAGCGCCAACGCAGGGCGCGTCCAGCGCTTCCTCGACCTCGCCGCGCTGCACGGCTTCGAGGTGACGCGCAGCGCGAAGTCGATGACGGTGAACGCCACCGACCAGCTCGGCCACCGCAAGAGCACCGAGCTGCCGGCCGGCACGCTGCTGATCGACAACCGCCAGCCCGAGGGCCGCCTGATTGCGGCCTTCCTCGACTTCGACCCCCGGCTGCCGCGCAAGGTGCTCGAGCGCGAGCGCAAGGAGATCCTCAAGCGGAATTCCTCCATCATGTACGACTGGACGGCGTGGAACCTGACGATGCTCTTCGGCCTACCCGCCTACATGGTCGAGGCCGAGCTCACCGGCGAGGCGCTGGGCGCAGCAACGTCGCCCGTAGTCGACGCCGACGGCAGCGCGTTGTTCCTCGCCCTGCCCGGCGCCGACGACCGCACGGTGTTCGCCGCCGCGCGGCTGATGGAGCGCGGCGTCAAACTGCGCGTGCTCGACGAGGACACGACGCTCGACGGAAAGAAACTCGTGCGCGGCGAGGTGGTGGCGATGCGCCGGGACAACGCGGCCGGCTTCGAGCGGGAGGTCGCATCGGTCGCGGGCGATCTCGGCCTGCCGGTGACCGCCGTACGCGCCGGCCTGGGCGCCGGCGACCTCGCCGACATCGGCGGGGAGCACTTCGACCTTCTCGAGCAGCCCCGCATCGCGGTGATCGGCCGCGGCGGCGCGAGCTCGCAAGATTTCGGCAACGTGCACTTCCTGCTCGATCAGCGCATCGGCATCCGCCACACGCTGCTCGACGAGTCGCAGTGGCAAGGCAACGACCTGCGCCGCTACAACGTCGTCGTGCTGCCGGACCGCGGAGGAGCTCTGCCCGAGGCCATTGCCAAGCAACTCAAGCCCTGGGTCGAACAGGGAGGCACGCTGATCGCAATCGGCCGGACCGCGGCGCGGCTGGCCAACGAGAAGGCCGACTTGACCGCGGTGCGCACGCTACCCGAGGTGCTCGACAAACTCGAACCGTTCCAGGTCTCGCTGTGGCGCGAGGCCGACGCCGCGCCCGACAGGCTCGCGTCCGACGCGCAGTTGTGGGCGCATGCCCCGCAGGACGCGCCGGTGGTGCCGTGGGCCAAGGTCGGCAAACCCGAGAAGGCCGACAAGGTCGAGAAGGTCGACAAGGACGAGCTGGCGCGACGCGACGCCTGGCAATCGATGTTCTCGCCGCGGGGCGCGATCCTCGCCGCGCGGGTCGACGTCGAGCATTGGCTGGCCTACGGCGTGACGCCGGTCCTGCCGGTGCTGTACGGCGAATACGAGGCGCTGCTTGGCGCCGAACCGGCCCAGGCGCCGGTGCGGCTCGGCGTTTACGAACCGGCCGGGAAGGACGCCCAACCCGCACGCCGCGCCGGCTGGGCGCCGCTCCCCGACGGCCAAGACCTTCGCCTGCGCATGTCCGGCCTGCTGTGGCCGGAGGCGGCGCAGCGGTTGGCGAGCGCGACCTATCTCGCGCGCGAGGGCGTCGGCCGCGGCCAGGTGATTCTGTTCGCCGCGCCGCCTTCGGCGCGCGCGGGCACCGAGGGCACCATACGTCTCCTCAGCAACGCGCTGGTGTTCGGCCCGGGGCTCGGCGCCGATGCGCCGGTGATCCCGTAGGGAGCATCCCGGACCGCGTCAGGACGAAGCCGGAACCTCGAGGCGGAAGCACGCTCCTTGACCGGGGGAACGCTCTAGCGTTACGTCGCCGCGCATGTCGCGCGCCAGTCCCCGCGAAATCGAAAGCCCGAGACCGATTCCGGGGCTCGGGTCGGTCGGGTCGCGATCTCCACGATCGAACGGGTCGAAGATGGACTTGGCCTGATGATCGGGAACGCCGGGTCCGTGATCGCGGACCCTGATGACCAACGAACCGACGTGCAACTGCACGCTCAGATCCACCGTGGACCCGGCTTCGTTCCGGCCGTACTTGCCCGCGTTGTCCACGAGATTGCGTAGCACCTGGCCGATCGAGGCCACATCGACCTCGACCGGGCTGGCGCCGGGGGGCTCGCACCGCACGTTGAGGGTGAATCCGGAGGCCTCCGCCTGGCGGAACAGCGGCGGCGTCACGCGTGCGAGTAGCGCTTCGAGCGTCAACGGCTCCAAGCGCCGTGACCCGCCGCGTTGTTCGAGTCGGGCGTGCGCCAAGACGTTTTCCACCATAGCGGAAAGCCGCTCGGATTCGTCTTTCAGGGTCTCGAGATATTGCTGCCGTTTTTCGCCGGGAACAAAGCCGCCGGCGAGCATCTCCGAGTACAACTTGAACGTGGTCAACGGCGTGCGCAGCTCGTGGGTCACGGCGGAGACAAAGCGCCGTCGGCGTTCGCCTAACTCGACGCTCTTGTAGAGCGTGATGCCCACGGCCAACGAGGCGACGAGGGCCAGAAGCCAGGCCAGGCCGAGCGTGGTCGTTGCCGGTGTCAGCACCGCAGCGGTGGGCGGCGGCGGCTCGACCGCACGCTCACCGGGGCGCCCGCGGTGAGCGCTGGCGAAAGCACAACCGTCGGGGACGTGGGTGCGCGCCGGCTGCGCGTGATCGGCGAGTAGGCACGCCCAGCTATCAGGGCGACGT
>JANNMC010000266.1:0-20286 GCA_031397435.1 Candidatus Eiseniibacteriota bacterium | reverse complement strand
TGCGGCGGCGTCTGGATCGAGAACTTCGGCGATCTCCTGGACGACTCAGACTGGCGCGCGCTGCGGGATGAACTCTTCCCGCACGAACAGGGCGCGTCCACCCACTAGCAACACGAGGGGCATATGAACCGCAGAGGGTTTCTCATGACGCTCGGTCTGGCCGGAGCCACCGTCGCGTGCCCCAGAAGGACGGGGGCGGCAAAGCCCGAGAGCGGTATCGAACCGTACGGGGTTCTCGTCGACACGACGCGCTGCGCGGGCTGCAACTCCTGCACCTACGCCTGCGCCGAGGCGAACGGCCTCCCCGCCCCGGAAGATCCGGATTCCGTGACCAAGCCCACCACGACACAGTGGACGGCCATCCGCAAGTTCAAGACCTCCAAGGGCGAGGTTTACGTCAAACGCCAGTGCATGCACTGCGTCTCTCCGGCGTGCGATGCGGCATGCCTTACCGCGGCCATGGAGAAGACGGCCGAGGGTCCGGTGGTTTGGCGGGAAGACAAGTGCATGGGTTGCCGCTTCTGCATGATCTCGTGCCCCTTCGACGGACCCAAATTCGAGTACAGCAGCACCGAACCGCGCATCCGCAAGTGCGTGATGTGCGCCGACCGCGTTCGCAAGGGCGGGGAACCGGCCTGCGTCGAGAACTGCCCCGAGGGGGCCCTCGTGTTCGGCAAACGCGGAGATCTCCTTCGCACCGCCCACAAGAGAATCGCGGACAGCCCGGACAAGTACATCGACCACGTCTATGGAGAGAGGGAAGTCGGCGGAACCTCGTGGCTCTATCTGGCGGGCGTCCCGTTCGAGGATCTTGGATTCCCGGCGGATGTCGGCGAGAAGCCCTATCCGGAACTCACGGCGTCTTTCCTCTACAGCGTTCCCATGGTTCTCACGCTTGCTCCCGCGCTCATGCTTGGCGTGGCGAAGGCGACGAATCAGGACGTCGGCGAGACAGCCGAGGGGGCCGCGAACGGCGGCGAGGAGGATCGGTCATGAACGGCACACGGAGCCTCTGGCGGTTCCTCGTTTCGGAGATGAAGCCGAAAGGGACACTCCTCACGCCCTTCAACCTCGTCTCGGTCCCGATCATGATCGCCGCGGCCGTGATCCTCTACGTCCGATTCACGCAAGGGCTCTCGGCGGTCACCAATCTCTCGCAGGAGGTGCCGTGGGGGCTCTGGAAGGGGCTGAACGTCGTGACCGGCGTCGCGTTCGCGGGCGGCGCGTACGTCGTCACGTTCCTCGTCTACGTTCTCCGACAGGAGCGCTTCCATTCCATCGTCCGCATCACCGTGCTGAACGGCTTTCTGGCGTACGTCTTCTACGCCGGTGCCCTCCTTCTCGATCTCGGGCGGCCGTTGAAGGTCATCAACCCGATCATTGGCAACTCCTTCGGGGTCAGCTCGGTTCTCTTCCTGGTGGCGTGGCACTTCATGCTCTACATGATGGCGGCGTTCCTCGAATTCTCGCCGGCCATCGCGGAGTGGCTTGGCCTGCGCCGGGCCCGCCGCGCGCTGGCGGCTCTCACGCTGGGGGCCGTGGTCTTCGGCGTCACGCTCTCCATGCTCCACCAGTCGGGGCTCGGAGCCCTCTTCCTGATGGCGAAGGGAAAGATTCACCCGCTCTGGTACTCCGAGTTCATTCCGCTCCACTTCTTCGTCTCGAGCGTCTTCGCGGGACTCTCGCTGGTGATCTTCGAAGGGACGATCAGCCGGCGCGTTTTCCGGGCGCGGATGAGCGAGAAACACCATGCCCACCACGACGACATCGTGCTCGGTCTCTCGAAGATCTGCGCGGGAACCATGTTCGCCTACCTGTTCCTGAAACTCCTCGACCTCGTGCACGGCCAGAAGTTCGGCCTGCTGGGATCGCCGATGGGCCAGTGGTACCTCGTCGAGGTCGTCGGATTCGTCCTCGTGCCGATGGCGCTCTTCACCGAGTCGGTTCGGTGGCGGAGCCTCTGGCTCGCCAAGACGGGCGCGATGCTCACGATGCTCGGCATCGTTCTCAATCGCCTGAACGTCTCCATCATCGGGTTCCAGTGGACGGAACCGGTTCGCTACGTGCCCACGCCGTATGAAGCCGTGGTCACGCTGGGCGTCATCTTCGCGGAGATCTGGGTGCTCCGCTGGGTCATCAACCGTATGCCGGTCCTGAGCGAGTCTCCGGCCTGGGTCCGCGACGAAGCGGCCCAGCCGGTCTCCGCCAAGCGCGTCGCGGCCAACGCCGCGACGGTGAGGTAAGGCCATGAAGACGATCGTGACGGATCCATTCGCCACCAAAGGTATCGAGTACCTGATTGTTCTCGGCTTCCTCGGCGCGTTGCCGCTCTTCTGGCGGTACCTGAACGCGAACCCTCTCCTGGCCCCGAGCCGGGTTCTCGCGGCGCAGAGGAAGATGCTGAGTGGGTGGTTCCGTCTCCCCGAGACGGCCTCCTATCACCCGGGCCACACGTGGGCCGTTCCCGCGGGAGCGGGGCGCTTCCGCGTCGGACTCGACGACTTCGCGCAGAAACTGTTGGGCAAGGCGGCCGCGATCGCGCTCCCCGACGTGGGAACGCAACTCGCAAAGGGGGCTCCGGGGTGGGCGCTGGACGTCGAGGGGCATCGGTTCGAACTTCCCGCGCCGGTGACAGGACGGGTCGTCGCGCGGAACGAAGCCGCGCTTCGCGAACCCGGCATGATCAATGGCGACCCCTATGGCGACGGCTGGCTGCTGGAGATCGAGGCGCCGCGCTTCCGTTCGGGCGCCCGGTCGCTCCTCCGCGGCGGTCGCGCCAAGGAGTGGCTCGCGCGCGCCGAGAAGGCGCTTCGGCTCCGGATGAATCCGGAAGTCGGCGCGGTGCTCCAGGACGGCGGCGTGCCGGTGCCGGGAATCGCCCGTGCCCTCACCGAAGAAGGCTGGGATGAACTGGCGAGGGACCTGCTCACCCGCGGGTGAGCGGCCCCGCCGAAACGAGGTGTGAGATGGAACGCCGGTTCGATGGAGCAGGGACGTACCAGGTCATCCCGGAACACGAACGACCCTGCGTCTGGATGGTGGGCGGGCTGCTTACCTACAAACTCTGCGATCGTGACTTCGATTGCGACCACTGCCCGTTGGATGCCGCGCTTCGCGGAACGCAACTCGCCCCGCCATCCGGCGCTTTCGGAACGCCAGACGCGTCCGACGCGCCCCCGGCCTCGGAGATCCGCGACGGCCTTCGCTATCACCCGATCTACGGGTGGGTGTCGGGCGCCGCGGAGGGCCGGCTCCGCTGGGGTATCGACGGAGTGACCGCGCGCCTTCTCGATCGCATCACTTCCTTCGTTCTCCCCGCGGTCGGCACCGACATCGTGCAGGGGCAGACGGCTTGCTGGGCCATGGACGACGGAGAACTGGTCCCGCTTCGGGCCCCGATCTCCGGCACCGTGGAACGACTCAATCCCAACGTGCAGCATGATCCTGCCCTGGCGACACGCTCTCCGTACGATCTGGGCTGGCTGATCGAGGTGGAGCCGGGTGATGGGCTGGAGGCTCAAAGCGGGCTCTGCGGGGCAGCGGAACGCCGGGTGGAAGCCGCCCGCCAGCGGGGAAGGCTACACCGGGCAGTCATGGCGCATCTACATATGCAGCAAGGAATTGGAGCAACCGCGCAGGATGGGGGAGAGAGGCTCACCGACATCCGGCAGGTGCTCGGTCGGGGCCGCTACCATCGGCTCCTGCGGACCATCCTGCGCTGATCTTCCATGGTACTCAGGGCGCCCGGCGCCGCAGTCGGGGGAGCGTGTCTCCGGGCGCCGCCGGGTGTAGAATTTTTGAACGCACCCCGTCCAGAAGCGCCACGGAGGTTTTGTGTCCGGGCCACAGTTGGACTCTCGCCTGACACGGGGAGCGAAGGCGGTCTTCTCCTCCCTCAGTCTCCGGCTATTCCTCGCTCTCGCCGCCGTCATCGTCACCGCGTTCTTCATCTACACGTGGGTCGGCGTTCGCACCGCGTCCAAGCAGTACGAGCGTGCGCTCTACGAAGGGGCGCTTCGCTTCAGCGATCTCATCGAGCAATCGACCCAGTACGGGATGCTGCTGAACCGGAAGGAAGAGGTCCACCACGTGATCCAGGCGATCGCGGAGGCGCCCGACGTGGAGGGCGTGCGCATCTACGACAAGCACGGCACGATCATCTTCTCCGCCGATTCGACCGAGACCAACCAGAGTGTCGATCTCACCGCGGAAGCCTGCGTCTCCTGCCACGGGGCCGGAGAACCGCTGCGCGCCGTCCCCGATCGCAAGCGTGTCCGGCTCTTCCAGAGTCCCGAAGGGCGCGTCATGGGCGTCGTGAACGCCATCGAGAACGCCCCGAAGTGCGCGCGCGCGGGCTGTCATGTCTCGCCCGCCACGCAGAGCATTTTGGGTGTTCTGGACGTTCGCATGTCGCTGGCCAAGCCAGACGCGCGGCTGGCGGAGGTGCGCAAACAGGCCATCATCGGCGCGGTCGTCGTCGCGCTTCTCGCGGGACTCGTTTCGGCTCTCTTCATTCTTCGCGTCGTTCGCCGGCCGGTGAAGCGGCTGATCCGCGCCGCGGAGCGCGTGGCGTCGGGCGATCTGAGCGCCGAGATCCCGGTAGAGGGGAAGAACGAGATCGCGCAGCTTGCCGGCGCCTTCAATGAAATGACACACGAGCTTCGCCAGGCGCGAGGGGAGCTGACGGCGTGGTCGGGACTACTCGAGACGCGGCTGCAGGAGCGGACCGCGGAGCTGACGCGAACGCAGCGCGAGGTGGCCCACATGGACAAGACAGCGTCGCTGGGCCGTCTGGCCGCCACGGTGGCGCACGAGATCAACAACCCGCTGGGGGGCATTCTCAATTACGCGAAACTGACCTCCCGGACGCTCCGGGAAGGGGAGACGCCGGCGGCCGTTCAGGAGGAAGCGGAGCGCTATCTCCAGCTGATCCAGAAGGAGGCGGATCGCTGTGGCAACATTGTCCGCAGTCTTCTCACGTTCGCGCGCCGGAGTGGGTCGCAGATGGGACCGCACGCCATGCAGCCGATCGTGGATCGTGCGCTGGCGCTGGTCCGGCATCATCTCGAGATCTCGAGCATTCATCTCGAGCGCACTCCGGTCGACGGCGACGACAACCTGACCTGCGATGCCGACCAGGTGCATCAGGCGCTCGTCGCGCTCCTCGTGAACGCCGTCGAAGCGATGCCGAATGGCGGAACGCTCCGCCTCGACATCCGGGGCACGGGTGAGAGCGTGCGCGTGTCGATCTCCGACACGGGCGTGGGGATTCCCCCCGACGCTCTGGAGCACATCTTCGAACCGTTCTTTTCCACGAAGGATCGCCAGGAAGGCGTCGGTCTCGGGCTCGCGGTGGTGCATGGAATCGTGCAGCGCCATGGCGGGCGGATCGAAGTCGAATCGGAACTCCAACGTGGAACAACCTTTCACATCATCCTCCCGCGCCGGCCGTCCGGGACGGGAGATCACCACGCGGGCGAGGGAGCCCGGAGCGCGGGCGAGGCCGCGCTGAGCGGAGTGTCATGATGGCGCTGCGTGCGCGAGAAGCCGCCGCCCCACAAGACCTGGGCGGAGTGCTCATCGTGGACGACGAATTCTCGATGCGAGACTCGTTGGTCCACTGGTTTGAGAAGGATGGATACCGAACAGGAAGCGCTCAGGACGGGCGCGAGGCGCTCCGCCGCCTGGAGGAGGAGCCGTGGGACGCCGTCCTGCTCGACATCAAAATGCCCGGGATGGACGGGCTGGAACTCCAGCGGAGGATTCGGGAAGTCGATCCCGAGCTCCCGATCATCATGATCACCGCATTCGCCTCGGTCGACTCGGCTGTTCAGGCGCTGAAGGAGGGGGCCTTCGACTACGTGACGAAGCCGGTCGACCCCGATCAACTCAGCCGCGTGGTGCGGCTGGCCGTGGAGCGCCACCGCCTGCGGCAGGAGAACTCCCAGCTCCGGCGGAAGGTCGATCAGCTCTCCACGCCGACGACGATCATTGGCGCGAGCGGCACGATGTCGAAAGTGCTGGAACTCGTGAAATCGGTGGCGGAGACCGACGCCACGGTCCTCATCCGAGGCGAGAGTGGTACGGGAAAGGAACTGATCGCCCAGACGATTCACGCGAATAGCCGGCGCCGCTACTTCCCGATCGTCCCGGTCAATTGCGGCGCGGTGCCGGAGTCGCTCCTGGAAAGCGAGTTGTTCGGGCACGAGCGCGGCGCCTTCACCGGCGCGCAGTACCGCCGGAAGGGCAAATTGGAGATGGCGGACGGCGGCACGCTCTTCCTGGACGAGGTCGGAACGATCGGCCCGGCGATGCAGGTGAATCTCCTTCGCGTCCTGGAGACCAAGGAGTTCGCGCGGCTCGGAGGCACAAAACCGGTCCGTGTCGATTTCCGGGTCATCTGTGCCACCAATCAGGATCTCGAGCAGCAGGTAAAGGACGGCACATTCCGGGAGGATCTCTATTTCCGTCTGAACGTCGTGGCCATCTCGCTCCCTCCGCTTCGCGAGCGGCGAGAGGACATTCCGCCGCTGGCGCATCATTTGCTGGGAAAGTACGCGCAGGAGATGAACCGCCCGTTCACCGGATTCGAACCCGCGGCGATGGATCTGCTCGTGCGGCACGACTGGCCGGGAAACGTGCGCGAACTGGCGAACGCGGTGGAGCGCGCGCTGGTCGTCGGCCGGGCGCCGACCGTTCGGGTGGAGGATCTTCCGGTTCGTCTGAAGGAGATGCACGACTCGCCGGTGGGGGATTCTCTGGCCGACGTGGAGCAGGCGCAGATCCGCCTGATCCTCGAGCGGACCGGGGGGAATGTGACTCGCGCCGCCGAGGTGCTTCAGATCGATCGGGTCACGCTCTACAACAAGATCAAGAAGTACAACCTGAGGCCGTAACGCCGCCATGGCGGGCATCGACATCGTGCCGATGTATTTCAACGACCGGGACGAGATGCTGCGGCGTCTCGGGTCGAGCCTGGAACGCGAGTTTCGGACCATGGTCCGATACCGAAACCCGTGGTTCGATCCGGAACTGTCGTTCGACTCCTCTCGGGGGCAGTACCGCGCTTCGCACATTTTGAAGGCGCTTCTGAACGATCCGCATGAGGAGTTGGCGGAGCGGATCCTCGGCGTGGCCGGCGTCGACCTCTTCACGCCGGTCCTCACCTACGTCTTTGGTGAAGCGCAACTCGGCGGTCGCGCCGCTGTCGTCTCCTCGCACCGCCTGCGGAACGAGGTCTACGGGCTCCCCGCGAACGAGACGCTCCTGTTCGAGCGTCTCCGAAAAGAGGCGGTGCACGAGCTGGGGCATACCTACGGGCTCCTTCACTGCCCGAGTCCGCGCTGCGTGATGCGCGCCTCGAGCTACGCGGAGGAGATCGAACTGAAGGAGGAGCGCTTCTGCGAGGGATGCCGCTCGATCGTGACCGCGGGCGGAGTTGCCCCGGCCCGCCGCTAGCGGAGCGCCTTCCAGAGAAGGAGCGGGTCGACGAACGCGGTGATGGCGTAACGAGTCACGTCACCCAGGAATGTTGCCTGCGGTACGTTGGCATAGTCGTAGCTGACGCCTACCATCTTCCGGTAACGAATCCTGACGCCGACCCCGAAGGTGTCGCCGTCGATGGTGCTGCCGTCGTCGGACACATGGCCATGCCGCAGCGAGATGGCGTCGAAGAGCGTCAATTCCTGCCCCGTGCGAGTCGCGGGAGTTCCGCCGACTTCATCTTCACCCTGGTAATACTTCGCCGATTCATAGGTGGCGCCGATCGCGATCGTCGGTTCCAGGAAGTCCCAGAGCCCGCCCGCGGCCGCGCGGGGGAGGCCTAGCGTCAAGCGGGCCGATCCACCCAGCAGTCGTTCTTCCGAAATCGCGCCGACCCAATCGACGCTCACATCTTCGTCGAGATAGTTCCGCTGGGAGATCCCGAACGAGGTGTCGATCCGGCATCGCACGCCGTCGCGGCCGGCACCGGTGGCTTCTTCCTCCGGGAATTGGTTGAGCGGCGTCACGCGCAGGAGCGCCCCTCGATCGCGCTCGTTCCCCTCGCCCCTGGCCGCCACTCCGCCGAGGAAGATCGATGCGGGAAAGAGGTCGACGGTCACGCGCTTCCAGGCATGCCCGATGGAGAGGTCGACAGTTCGGCTAAGCCGTGGCGGTTCGCCACCACGGAGGCGCTGGATCGACTCCATCGCCTCGATCAGGTTGATTCCGATCGCCAGATCGCGGATCTCCTCGTACGAATTGAATACGCCCACGACGTTTCCGTCGACATCGGTCGCTTCGGTTTGGCCGTAATCGAGACGGAGGCTGCCGAGCGCCTTGATCGGTTTTCCGGACGTCCTGATGCCCAGGCCGCCGCCGCCGAACATGATTTCGTTCGTCGTGAAGAAGACATGATCGGAGAGTTCGGGGACGAGCTGCGTTCGTCCGTACACGAAGCGAAGGCCCTCGTGGTAGCCGAGTAGTGCGGGATTTGCCCACCCGTTCGGGTGGTCGCCCCAGAATACCGAGACACTGGCGCGCCCCATCCCCGATGCGTCGATCGAAGGATCGAGAAACGTCGACGGGGCGTCGCTCCAGACCTGGGCCGTGGCCAGCGAGACCGCGCCACCGCCGGCGAGGCAATGCAGGAGGCAAGTCACGAGGAGGCGCAGGAGGGAGCACGGGTGGCGACGGTCAGGACGGGTCACGGTCACCTCGGTGGTGGAACGTGGGTCGTTTCCCTGGGGAGAGGGGGCGAAGTCAGCCTCGAAACCGTACTTCCGAACTTCACTTGAATCCAGGCGATTCGTGGGAGCCACGATGGATCTTTCGAGGGGGTGGGTGCCAGAAATCCCTCGCCCATGGTAGAATGAGGCCGTCCCCAGACCCTGCCGGCAGCCGGAACCGGAGCCTTCTTGAGTACCCGCTGCCACAACCCCGTTGAAATCCGCAGGCCGCCGTTCGTTGCCCTTGCCATGCTCGTCGTCCTCCTGGGGCCGTCCGCGTTCGCCCATGCCAACGCCTCCGGTGGCCGCCCTCCAGGGAACCCCCGCTACGACGAATCGCGTCTTCTCGTCAAACTTCGCGATACCCTGAGCGGCGGCCCCGCGCCCGGAGCCTCGCGACCTCACTCCCTCGAGTTCGAGCAACTCATGCGGCGATATGGCATCGCCGCGACGGAGCCACTCCTGCCAGTGCGCGCGGTTAACCGGCAGGGTCGAGGTTCGCTCCACGCGCGAACCCGCCTCCACAACTACGTGCTCCTCCGAGCCCCGCGCCACTTCGACGTCGCGGAAGCCGTGGAGGCGTTCCGGCGCTTGACCGAAGTTGAAAGCGCGGAGCCCGACTACCTTGTCTTCCAGGCCGCGCCGAACGGCCCGCCCACCGCCACGCTCCCCGACGATCCCGACTTCGCCCGCTACCAGTGGGGCTTCCGGAATACCGGCGATCAGATCACCGATCCCGCCGGCCTCCCGCGCGTCGTCGGCGCCGACATCCACGCCGCCGACGCCTGGGCCGTCACGACAGGCGATCCAAGCGTCATCGTGGCCGTGCTCGACACGGGGATCCGGACCGACCACGCCGAGTTCGCGGGGCGCGTCTGGATGAACGAGGGCGAGATTCCCGCGAACGGTCTCGACGATGACGAGAACGGCTACGTGGACGACGTGAACGGCTACAACTTCTGGTCGAACAACCCGAACGCCTACGACGACGGGGGGCACGGCACCGCCTGCGCCAGCATCATCGCGGCCAACGCGAACAACGGAATTCAACTGGCCGGACTCGACTGGTCGTGCCGGCTGATGCCGGTGAAGGTTCTGTCGGGCGCGGGAGGCGGATCGCTGAGCGGCATCGGACAGGCGATCGCGTATGCCACCGACAACGGCGCGAAGGTGATCAGCATGAGCCTCGGGGGGTACGGCGTCTCCTCGTTCCTGGCGGACGCATGTGCCTATGCGCACGACGCCGGCGTCTTCCTTGCCGCGGCCACCATGAACGACAACACGTCGCAGCCCTCGTACCCCGCCGCGTTCGACTCCTGGGTCACCGCGGTGGGATCGTCCGATCCAGCCGACGATCGCTGCACTCCCGAGGTTTCGGGCTACGGATCCAATTTCGGCTCCTACATCGACGTCGTGGCGCCGGGGGTATCCATCCCGGTTCTGGCCGTGGGCGTCCCCGGTGGAGTGGCGCTTGGAAGTGGAACTTCGTTTTCCACGCCGATGGTCGCCGGCCTCGCCTCGCTCCTCTTCGCGGCGCGGCCCGGGCTCACGGCCGATCAGGTGCGCGATCTCATCCGCTACTCGGCGGCGGACCTGGTGGGCCGCGCCACGGAGGACACTCCGGGATTCGACGTCTACCACGGCTGGGGCCGCATTGACGGGGGGCGCGCCCTGGCCCTGGCGGCCGTCACGGGGTTCCCCGTCATCACCGCGCCCTCGGCGCTGCGCGGGGTGGAGGGTGCGCTGCTCCAGTTCGAGGTCACCGCGTCCGATCCCGATGGCGACCCGATCGATTCGCTCCAGGCCGACCTCGCGTCACTTCCCGTCGGGCCCTCGTTCACGGTAACGGCGGACCACGCGCATGGCCTCTTTACCTGGACGCCGAGCTACTTTCAGGCGGGTACGTACACGGCGAGGTTTCGCGCGAAGAACCCGTTCGAATCCGCCGGCGCGACGACGATTGAGATTCTCGACGTGAGCGACCCTCCCACCGTCTCGGTTCCCTCGGGCCTTCTCGGGCAGGAGGGAACACCCCTTGTCGCGGTGATCACGGCCACCGACGCCGATGGCGATCCGTTGACTTCGTTCACGAGCGGACCGCTCCCCTCCGGCGCCACGTTCACGGGCAACGCCAATCAGGGAACGGGGCTTCTGGCGTGGACGCCGACGCACGCGCAGGCCGGCGACTACGCCGTCACCTTCTTCGCGGAGTCGCTCGATCCAGCGGGGCCACTCGGCGGGCCGCTCGCCGAGCGAGGGAGCGCGGCGCTACGGCTGGTGATCCGTGAGGGGCCGGATCAGCCGCCGATTCTCACGGCGCCCCCGCGCGTGGACGGGGCCGAGGGCTCTACGATCGCCCTGGAAATCGCCGCATCGGATGCGGACGGAGACGGAGATCCAATCCTCTCCCTCACGGCGACTCCGCTGCCGACCGGCGCCACCTTTGCCGTCGCTTCAGCCAATCGCACGGGAACGCTCGCCTGGACCCCCGACTTCCAGCAGGCAGGCACCTACGAGATCCGGATCGCCGCGGAGAGCGCGCACCGCGCGGCCGGGGTGAGCGATCCCGTCGTGACACAAGTTTCCTCGCTGCTCCTAGTCGTGGTGGCCGATACGCCGCGGCCGCCGGCGGCGCGGCCGGGCGGCCCCTACGCCGGCGTGATCGGCGTCCCGATCGCATTCGATGGGTCCGAGTCGTCCGATCCCGACGGGACGCCGCTTACGTTCTATCGCTGGGCGCTCGGGGATGGCAACAGCGTCACGGGGCCGATGCCAACCCACACGTACGAAGAGGGCGGGCACTTCGCCGTATCACTGACCGTGAGCGATGGAGGGCTCGAGGCAACCGCCACGACCAGCGCCGAGGTGAGCGATCGCTTCACGGCTCGAGCATTCACCGACCCGCAAGACCGCTCGATCCGCCTCCTATCGGCGAGGCCGACGGTCTGTCTCTACGTCGAACCGGTGGGCGGCGCTTTCGAGATCGAGGCGGTCGATCTGCGCGCGGTGTCGCTCTTCTCCAGCGGGACCGGCGAAGTAGATCGTATCGAGTCCGTGGAGGGAAAAGGCGCCGCGGGGCGCGATGCCGACCGTAACGGGATTGCTGATCTGCCGGCCTGTTTCGCGAAGGCGGATCTGCGACGGCTCTTCTCGAACCTCCCCGCGGGCCGTCGCAAGGTCCCCGTCGTGCTGGAGGCGCCGCTCGCTTCGGGGGGACGGCTTCACGCGGAGTTCGATCTCGAGGTGGTGGTGCCCGGCGGGGCGCTGGCCACCACCGTCACCCCGAATCCCGCGCGCGCGGGAAGCGTTCTCTCGGTTCGATTCGGAGCGCGAGGCGCGATCCGCGTCCGGCTCTTCGATGCGGGCGGCAGATTCGTGCGCGAGCTTTCGAGCCGAGGGTCGTCGGGTGGCGGCTATCACGACGTTCCCTTCGACGGTCGCGACGACGGGGGACGCGAGCTACGATCGGGAATCTACTTCTACCGTGTGGAGTCTCAGGCTGGAGCCGCGTCGGGACGGCTGGTGTTGGTGCGCTAGGTGCGCGGGGTTGCCGCGCTGGAACCGAGACGCGCGCGAAGATCGAGCCAGACCCGATCGATCGCCGCGCGCACATCCTCGGCGCGCACGTGTGACTTGCTGAAGCGTCCCTGATGCTCGAGGAAAGTCTTGAGCGCGCCATCAGAAAAAGACGGCTCCACATCGATCGTCCACTCGTGGCCGTCGATCACTTCCAGCACCGGGTAGAGCCCCGACTCCACCGCCCAGCGGATCAACTCGATTCCCTCCGACGGTTCCGATTTCCAGCCCGTGGGGCAGGGGGAGAGAACGTGGAGGAAGCGGAATCCCTGGAGATCGAGCGCGCGGGTCAACTTCCGCATCATGTCCTCGGGATGGGCCATCGAGACCGAGGCGGCGTACGGAATCCGATGCGCCGCCATGATGGCGATGATGTCCTTCTTCGGGGCGTGCTTTCCCCCTGGTGTGGTCGTGGTGTAGGCGCCGAACGGGGTTGCCGACGAGCGCTGACCCCCGGTGTTGCCGTAGATCTCGTTGTCGTAGCAGACGAAGAGAATGTCCTCGTTCCGCTCCGCTGCGGCCGAGATGGTGGCGAGGCCGATGTCGTAGGTGCCGCCGTCGCCCGCGAAGCAGAGGACCCGAGTCGGATCGCCGTTCGACTGCGCGACGCGCGTGAGCCCGGTGGCGACCGCGGCTGCCGAGGCGAAGGTCGCGGCGATGACGGGCGCCCCGTAGGCGCTGTAAGGGAATGGCCCGGCCGTGACGATGCCGCAGCATGCGGGGATCACCATCTGCACCTTCCGCCCGGCGATGGCGCGGCTCAGCATGTTGAGCGCGATCGACATCCCGCATCCGCCGCAGTTGGTGTTCCCGGCGCGCAGGAGGGGCAGCGGCCGGTCGGCCGCGGTGTGGGCCATGCCGCCCAGGACAGGCTCGTTCATTCGCCCGACTCCATGAAGAGCGGCTCGCCCGCGTGCTGGCGCGCCGCGAGGTCCTCGAGAATGCGCTCGATGTGCTCGGGGCGGATGTCGCCGCCGCCCAAGCCGACCAGGTAGTTCTGCACGACGGCGCCCGGATCGGCCAGGCCGCGCACTTCACCCCAAACGATGCCTCCGAGACCGGGACAAGAATTGCGATCGATCACGGCCACGCGCCGCTTTCCGGCGAACGCCGCGCGAAGGGCCGCTTCTGGCAGCGGGCGGAACATGCGGAGGCGAAGCGCACCCGCCCGGATACCGCGTTCACGGGCGGCGTCGACCGCGAGCCTTGCGGTGCTCGCGGTCGTGCCCATGGAGACGATCACCAGGTCCGCGTCGTCCATCCGATACGGCACGATCGGATCGGGTGGGCGCCGCCCGAAGTGGCGTTCGAACGCGTTCTGCACCTCTGCGTAGACCCCGATCACGCGCGACATGGCATCGATGTGCTGCTTCCGATGCATTTCGGTCTGATGCGGGAAATCGAGGCCCCCCACGACGCGCGGCTTGTCGGTCACACGGTGGGGAAGATTCAATTCCGGGAGAAACGCGTCGACGGCCGCCTGGTCGGGAATGTCGGTCATCATCATCGTGTGGCTTAGGACGAACGCATCCTGACAAACCATCACCGGGAGCAGGACCCGTTCGTCCTCGGCCAGCCGGAAGGCGAGGAGGATCGAGTCGTGGACCTCCTGATTGTCCTCGCAGTAGAGATGGATCCACCCTGAGTCGCGTAGCATCAGCGTGTCGCCATGATCCACCCAGATGTTCCAGGGCGGACCGAGCGTACGGTTGACCGCCATCATCACGACGGGGAGCCGGAAGAACCCGGCCGTGAAGACGTTCTCGGCCATGTAGGCGAGGCCGTTGCTGGAGGAGGCGGTGAACGTGCGCGCTCCGGAGAGAGCGGCGCCGATGCAGACGGCCATGGCGCTGTGCTCGCTCTCCACGCGGACCACGGAGCCCTTTTCGATCTCCACCGCGCAGAGCTGCTCGATGCACTCGGTCTGCGGCGTGATCGGATAGACGCCGCTGCAGAACCCTCGGGCCTTTCGGTTGGCGCGGGCCGCCAGCGTGGCGGCCGCGGCCGAAGCGTGGTTGGCGCTGATCAGTTGCATCGTCATACCGGCGTCATCTCCATCGCTCCCCGCGGGCACTCGACCACGCAGATTCCGCAACCCTTGCAGTACTCCAGGCCGACCAGGTAGCCGTCGGCCGTCCGTTCGATGATCCCCTCGGGGCAGTAGACGAGGCAGCTATCGCAGCGCGTGCAGTGGCCGCACGAGAAACAGCGCTCGGCCTCGCGCATGTCGGGAACGCCCTGGTTCGATTCGGCGAAGGAGCGGATCCGTTCCACGGCCGGCGCTTGCTCGTCGATGGCCGGGGGACGTGGCTCGAAGTGTTCGAGGTGAATCTTCTCCACCGAGACCGCGACAGCCGGGTCGGGGCGGACAAAGATGGTTGCCTCTTCGCCGAGCGCCGTGAGGACGCGTCCGGCTGCCCGCCGTCCGTCGCCGATGGCGTGCGCCACCGTCCCCTCGCCGGTCGCGAAATCTCCGGAGACGAAGAAGTTCGTGTCGCTGCCACCGTTCCGTACCCGTCCCGCGACAACCGTGCTTCCCGGCAGGAGAAGGCTCCAGTCGGCCGACTGGCCGAGCGCCAGAAGGACATGGTCGCAGGCAACTCGCGTGGACCGATCGGTGACGATCGGGCTCCGCCGTCCAGTCGCGTCGGGTTCACCCATCTCCACTTCGGTGAGTTCGACGGCGCCTATCTGCATGTGACCGAGGAAGGCGGTCGGCTGACGCTGAAAGAGAAACTTGATCCCCTCGCGGTGCGCTTCCTCGATCTCCTCCCGAATGGCCGGCATCTCCTGAAGGGTCCGCCGGTAGGCCACGGTGACCGACGCAGCCCCGGAGCGCAGGGCGCTCCGCGCGCAGTCCATCGCCGTGTTGCCGCCTCCCAGGACGACGACGTGACCGTTGACGCGGACTCCTCCCTCCATGTTCACGCGGTGGAGGAAGCGCACGCCCTGCTCGATTCCCGTGAGGCGTGCGCCGGGAACGTCGAGTGGCGTCAGCCGCATGAATCCGGCGGCCAGGATGACCGCGTCGTACTCCACGGCCAGCGCGTCGAGGTCGTCGTGATCGAGGAAGTGGCCCGTCGAGGCAAGCACGCCGGTGTCGAGGATCGCCTTGATCTCGCGGTCCACCACGTCGCGCGGGAGCCGGTAGGAGGGAATCCCGGTGCGCAGAACGCCTCCGAGTTCCTTTTCTCCTTCGAAGAGCGTGACCCGGTGGCCCGCCTGCGCCAGCTCGTTCGCCGCCGCGAGCCCTGCCGGGCCGCTCCCGACGACGGCGATCTGGCGCGGCGTGCGCGCGACGCGAACGGGGCGCGGCGCGGGCGGGGCATGGTCGCCGATCCAGCGCTCGAGGGAGCGAATGTTGACCGCGCCGTCATGGTGGCGCCGATTGCACCCCTCCATGCATGGCGCCGGACAGACGCGGCCGCATATGGAAGCGAACGGCTGGGTCCGTCGCAGAACCTCGGCCGCCGCGGGCGCCCCTTCGTGGAGGAGCGTCTGGATGAATCCGATGACGTCGTTGCCCGCGGGGCACCAGGCATTGCAGGGCGCCAGGTGCGCCACGTACTGCGGGAGTTGCGTCCGCCACGAGCCTGTTTTCAACCCGGTCGCCGCGCTCTCGACATGGCGCGTCAGCGGAAGGACTTCGCTGCCGTGGATCGGAGGCGCCGAGGCGTGATGGGCCTCCGCCAGCGTCTTCACCTCGGCGATGGCCACGGCATCGTACGCCTCGCGTGCGGCGGCGAGATTCTTCTCCAACCCGAGATCGCCGTACGCGCCCTCCAGCGCCTCCATCGGGAGGCCGAGCGCGCGGACGTAGGCGCCGACGATCGTCGTGTTCACGATCACCACCGAGCGGGTTCCGATTCCATGCCTCCGCGCGATGGCGGTCGCGTCGACCGCGGCCACGCGATAAGCGCCGAAACGAGCGGCGAAGTCGGCCGGCGGCTTCGGCGTGTTGACGAGGAGGAGTCCGCCGGGAATGAGCCCCGCGACCACGTCATCCCCCAGGAGTGTCGGGTCGAGGACGAGCAGGTGGTTCGGGGCGTAGACCTTGTTCCGGTTGGTGATCGGCGCATCGCTCACGCGCGTGTAGGCGCGAACCGGAGCGCCGGAGCGCTCGCCGGCGTAGTCGCCGAAGGTCTGAACACTCTTTCCAAGCCGGGCATAGATCGAGGCGAGGATCTTGGCGCACGTCACGCCACCCTGGCCGCCGCGGCCGTGAAGTCTGATTTCGAGGGTCATGGCGGGTGAGGAGAACCGCAGGGAATGTGCCACCCCGCCCGGGTTCCACAGTGGATCGTTAACTTATTGAAAGATATGGTGATAACAGCGAAGCACCGCCGATGGATAGCCGGCATGAAGCGGCTCCGAAGGTGACGCGAAGGCAGTCTAGCCTGACATTTTGGCCGAATGACGTCGCGTGGATCGATCTTCCGCGCATTCTGTCAGTTCGACCACGTGTGAGATAATGGCGGCCATGTCCGCGTCCGGCCAGACGTCGAATTCGCTCCCCGAGTCGCTGCTCGCGAAATTCCGCGCGGCGCATCCCGACTATGAGTCGACGCGTCTTCTAGACGAATGGCGCGACACCGAGTACTCGCGGCTCGATCGCTCCGGGCAGATCTACCTCGACTATACGGGGGGAAGCCTCCACGCGGCGTCGCAACTCTCTCAGCACTACGAAGAGCTGAGCCTCCACGTCTTCGGGAACCCCCACTCGAATAGCCCGACGTCGAGAGCCATGACCGAGCGGGTCGAGGCGGTCCGGTCCCACGTGCTCCGATACTTCAATGCCTCTCCCGAGGAGTACCTGGTCGCGTTCACGCCGAATGCCAGCGGCGCCCTGCACGAGATCGGCGAGGCCTATCCGTTCGCCCCTGGATCTCGCTACCTCCTGACCTTCGACAACCACAACTCCGTGAACGGAATCCGGGAGTTCGCGCGCACCAAGGGGGCTGAGGTCACGTATACGCCTCTGACCCGGGAATTGCGCCTCGATCGGGCCGCTCTGAGCGTGGAGCTTCAACGGCCAGGCACCACCGGCGCGCAGCTCTTCGCGTTTCCGGCCCAGTCGAACTTCAGCGGGGTGCAGCACCCGCTCGAGCTGATCGCCGAGGCGCAGGCCGCCGGATGGGATGTGCTCCTCGACGCGGCCGCGTTCGTTGCCACGAACCGCCTCGATGTGATGCGGTGGAAGCCCGATCTCGTCGCGCTCTCCTTCTACAAGATGTTCGGATATCCCACCGGCGTCGGCGCGTTATTGATGAGGCGAACCATGTTCGAGAAGTTCAAACGTCCTTGGTTCGCCGGCGGCACGATCCAGATTGCCACGGTCCAGGGCGACAGCTTCTATCGAACGCCCGACGCCTCGGCGTTCGAGGATGGGACGATCGACTATTTGAACATCCCCGCCGTGGGGCACGGGTTGAAGCATCTCGAATCGATCGGGATCGACCTGATCCATCGGCGCGTCCGCTGCCTTACCGCGTGGCTCCTGGAGCGAATGGCCGCGCTCCGGCACGCGAACGGGAAGCCTCTGGTTCGCCTCCACGGTCCGGCCGGATCCGAGGAACGGGGTGGAACGATCGCCTTCAATCTCCTCGACCCCGGCGATCACGCCTTCGACATCCGGCGCGTGGAGGAATTGGCCGCGGAAGCGCGCATCTCGCTACGCACCGGCTGCTTCTGCAATCCCGGCGCGGGAGAGGCGGCGTACGGGCTGAGCGCCAAGCAGATCGGACACTTCTTCCACGATCCCGCCGGAATGAGCTTCGACGTTCTCCGTGAACGGATTCGGCGCGAGTACGGCCTCGAGGTCGGGGCCATCCGTGTCTCGGTTGGAATCGCCAGCAATCTGGCCGACGTCGAAGCGTTTCTCTCCTTCGCGGCGCGCTTCCGCGATCGCACGGTCACGGAGGTTGGACTGGCCGCGTCGCCAGGCGCGTGCGCTGTTCCACTTCGGGAGGGCTCGTAGCGCGCCCGCCCCGAGACAACCGATTCACCACTCCACGTTGCCGCAGGTCAACACCACCACAGGAGGATTCACGATGTCGAGACGTCAGGGACGATGCTTCACCGCGCTTCTTCTGATCGCGAGCGCGGCGCTTCTCGCCGGATGCAATCCGGAGGAATACGTCACGGCCAACCTCGAACCGACGCAGGGGAACAGCGTGACCGGCGAGGTCCGCTTCTACCAGGTCGACACCGGCGTACGAGTCGTCGCGTCCATTTCCGGGCTCACTCCCGGAAAGCACGGATTCCATCTCCACGAGAAGGGCGACTGCTCCGCGCCCGACGCGACGTCGGCGGGCGGGCACTACAATCCGCTTGGCGCTCCGCACGGAAGCCCCGACGCGAGTCGCGCCGCGCGCCACTTGGGTGATCTGGGGAATCTGAACGCCGATGCCTCGGGCAAGGCGTCGTACGACCGCGTCGATTCGCTCCTGGTCTACGCCGACTTGACCGGTCTCTCGGTGCTGGTGCATGGCAAGGAGGACGACCTGACGTCGCAGCCCGCGGGGAACGCCGGGCCGCGCATCGCGTGCGGCGTGGTCAAAGCCCGGGAGTGATTGTCGTCGTAGGAGCCGGCGCTGCCGGCTTCATGGCCGCCATCTTTGCGGCGGGCGGCCCCGGCGCGGCCGGGGTGGCGCGCGCCGCGCCTGGCTCCGCGCCGCCGCGCGTGCTTCTCCTGGAGCGGACGCACGAGGGAGGGAAGAAGATTCTGATGAGCGGAGGCGGACGCTGCAACGTCCTCCCCTCCGAGCTTGACCCCGCGCGGTACGTAACCGCCTCCTCGCCGAACACGATGAAGAAGATCCTCCTCTCCTGGCCATTGCGCGAGCAGCGACACTTCTTCGAGGAGACGCTCGGCATGCCGCTGGCTCTCGAGGAGGAGACAGGAAAACTCTTTCCGACCACGAACAAGGCGCGTGACGTTCGCGACCGGCTGCGCTCGCTGGCGGAGCGCGTGGGCGTGGAGATGCGCTGCGACGCGTGCGTGACCGGGCTAGAACCCGTGGCTTCAGGCGGATGGCGCGTCCTGCTCCTCGGCGGAGGCGAGATCGAGGCCACGCGACTCATCGTGGCCACCGGGGGGCTCTCCGTACCCGCCACCGGCAGCGATGGCATCGGGATCGATATCGTCCGCGGGCTGGGACACACCATCCACGATCTCTACCCGGCGCTCACTCCGCTCACCGCGACGCCGCATCGATACGCTTCACTTTCGGGCGTCTCGCTTCCGGTCACACTCACCGCGCCCGGCGCGAAGCCGCGCTTCTCCACGCGGGGCGGGTTTCTCTTCACGCACAAGGGGTACAGCGGCCCTGCCGTGCTGAATGCTTCCCATCTCGCGACGCTCTCCAAGCGAGCGGGCGGGCCGCGCCAAACATTCTTGGTGCAATGGACTCCACTCGACGCGGAAGCCTGGGACAGCCTCCTTCTCGAAAGGGAGGGGACGGTCGGCGGCACGCTGCGGCGCCACCTGCCGGCACGGCTGGCCGATGCGCTCCTGGCCGAAGCCGGCGTGGATGGCTCGCTCCCTCTCGCGCATCTCGACCGCGACGCGCGCCGGCGCGTGGTGGAGGCCATGGCGCGCCACCCCCTGCCCTGGAGCGGCGACGAGGGATACGTGAAGGCGGAGGTGACCGGTGGAGGCGTGGCGCTGGAGGAAGTCGATCCCAAGACGCTGGAGAGCCGGATCCATCCGGGGCTCCACCTCTGCGGCGAAATTCTCGACGCCTTTGGCCCGATCGGGGGATACAACTTCGCCTGGGCCTGGGCCACGGGACGCGCGGCGGGAACGGCGGCGCGCGAAAGTGTCCTGAAACGCGGAGCGGGGCGTCACCCGTAGGCAACGCCCCGCCGCTTGTTCTTCGAATTCTGGTCTTAGTGACTACGCCTTGCGGACGTTTGCCGCCTGAAGACCCTTGGGTCCTTTCGTCACATCGAACTCCAAGCGCTCGCCCTCGGCCAGCGTCTTGAAGCCTTCACCGGTGAT
>JANNMC010000245.1:0-2018 GCA_031397435.1 Candidatus Eiseniibacteriota bacterium | reverse complement strand
CCCTGCACCAGCGTTCGATTCCAGTCGAGATAGAGGGTGCCGCGCGGGGTGAGATAGGCGTTCAGGAGCTCGGTCCCTTCAGGAAAGAGCGCCACATGATTCTCCGAGGGCCCGGCCACGAGTTCGCGGTAGATCGCGCGCACTTGGTCGGCGGGACGATCCTTCACGACGACGTCGCGATGCTCTGCTCCCAGGCTGTCCGAGCCGGAGACGCCGTAGTAGAGCGTGACACCACGGATGCCTTCCAGCTCCGCAGCCAGCGGGACGAAGCGTCCCGGCGAGGTCCGCCCCGGACGGCCCGGACCGCGCGCGAGGTAGATCCAGAGCGAGGCGGCCACGAGGAGGCCGACGCCGACCGCGACCCACTTGCCCTTGCCGGTCATCATGACGCGTTTGAGCGGCGCACGAAGTCCTCGATCGCGCGCGCGACGGTCTGGGTGTAGTCGAAGATCGTGTAGGAGCGCGGGCTCATCGATTCGGGGCCGCTTCGCGCCGTCGGCGCCGACTCAAGCAGAATGGCCGGGCAGGAAATCGGCTCCAGGACGCCGAGGCGCCCCGTGCCGATCACCGTCGGCGTGGCGGGGAAGACGTGCCGCAGCGCCTCGGCGACCGTTTGACCGAGCGCCATGCTCGATCCGGCCGATGGCATCTGCGCGCCGCGCCACGGCATCAGCTCCGTGTCGCGGTCGCCTCCACCGATGGTGATCGGCGCCACCGGGGCCTCGCTGGGTGAGGCGGCCGGGAGGAGCGTCAGGACGCGAAAGCCTCCACCACGCACCGCGCCTTCGTTGTCGAGATGGATGCTCACGAAGAGATCGGCATCGGCGCTGTTCGCGATCGCCGCGCGGCGCGAGGCGGGTACGTCCTGGTCTCCTTCACGCGTGAGAATCACGCGAACGCCGAGCCGGTTCTGGAGCGCGGTCCGAAGCGCGCGCGCCACGTCGAGCGCGACGTCCTTTTCCACCTGCCCGCCCGGAAGCGACGCGCCACCGTCCGCACCGCCGTGCCCGGGATCGAGCACGATGGTCCGCACGCGGCGGTCGGCTCCACCCAGCCGCACCGGCTCCAGCGCATTGAAGAGCCCGGCGTCGACCAACCCCTGATCGTCCGTGACCGCCAGTTTCAGCCGGTTCCCCGTGACGTTCAGCGTCCAGCCGCGTGCCGCCTCGGTCAGCGCCAGGCGGCATTCGACGCCGCCAACGACCTCGCGCATCCATCCGTCCGCCACGACACCACCCGAGAAAACTCGCGCGCTGTCGAGCGTGCCGCCTTCCAGCAGGAAGCGCAGTTCGGTCGGCGTGGCGTAGAGAATGCGTGCGGGAAGGCTCTTCGAGAGCGCGGCGACCACCTCGGTGACCCGATTTCGCGAGTAGAGCTGCGCTTGGCGGACGGCGTGCGGCTCCACGCGGAAGCGGATGCTCCGTTCGGCCTCGTCGTACGTGGCGTCGGGGACGATGCCCCACTCGAAGAGGAGCGCCACGATCGCTTCGGGCGCGCAGACGACGCCCTTCACCAAGCGCACCGGCGCCGCCAGATTCCGCGCCCCCTCGTCGACCAGCACGACGGGAGCGTTTACCGTGAAGCGGAGCGTGTGTTCCCCCATCCGGAGGGAGAGCTTCTGGATCTCGGGGCGCCAGTACTTGGTGGCGCCGAAGACGCGCGCCAGATCGTTGGTCGAGATGTAGCGGACGCCGTCGATGACGGTGAGCGGGATCCGCTCCATCGGCGCGGGATCGGGCCGGACGACGCGGATGGCAGGCGCCCCGCTTCGCTGCGCCAGGGCGGGGACGACGGTGACGGCCGCGGCGGCCAGCACTCCGACCGCGAGAACGAAACGGACTACGAAGCGAGTCATGGCAGGGAGGCGAGTCGCGCCGGGAATGGTCACTCGGGCTGCTCTCCCCGCATGATGCTCCGGATCTGATTCCTGGCCCGGCGATCGTCCATCTTCGCGCGCTTGTCGTATTCGCGCCGGCCGCGCACCAGCGCCAGCTCCACCTTCACCTTGCCGTCGCGAA
>JANNMC010000276.1:0-1221 GCA_031397435.1 Candidatus Eiseniibacteriota bacterium | reverse complement strand
CGCCGAGCGGAGTCGATCAACAGAGCAAACAGGGGCCGTTCTCTAGAGACCGTTGGTCCGAGGAATGCCAGCAGGTCAATTGGATACGCGATCTCGATGGAGCCTAGCCATCGTACGCTTCGCACTGCGCTGATGGGCCGGCAGCGCGGGAGCGTTGAGCGTGATCGTCTTCGCGCCGGTCTTGGAGTCGGGCAGCCTCAAGCACCCGCGCTCGAACTCGACATGTTCCCACCGAAGCCCGCAGATCTCTCCGCGGCGAGCGCCGGTGAGGAGCAGAAGCCGGATCGCGGCAGCAACCGTCGCCGAGATCTTCAACTCGGCCTCGAGGCCCGCGAGTGCGTCCGCAAGCTCCGCCGTCTCGGCCGATGACAAGAAGCGCTCGCGCTTGGTTTCGCGGAATCGCTGCACGTGGCGACACGGATTCGAGCCGTCCGGTCGCGGGCCCCAGAACTCCGCGAGGTTCAGGATCTTCGAGAGGAGGGCGAGAGCGCGATTCGCGGATCGGCGTCTCGCGCATCCCGTGGTGAAGCCGCGAAATGTCGTCGCGAGTGATCTTCGTCGTTGGCGTCGCGCCCAAGCGGGGCAAGAGGACGCGTCTCAAGAGGCTCTTGTCGGAAGCGATCGCAGAGGCGCGCTTCTTCGCCTCTGCGTGTTCTCGGACATACCGCTCCGCGAGTTCGGCGAACGTGGCACGGCCGGACCGCCGATCGCGCGACGGATCGCCGCCCACCCGGACCGCAGCCAGTGCTTGAATCGCTTTCCGTCGCGCTTGGTCAACTGTTAGGACGCCGTGGGGGCCAATCGTCAGGCGGCGCGTGCTGCGCCCGACCTTGTATTGCACGAGATACGATCGCCTCCCGCTGGGCTGCACTCGCAAGCCGAACCCGCGAAGTTCGCTGTCCCACAGAAACTGTTCACGCGTCGGATCGGGCGCGACTGCATCGACGCTTCGCTTCGTGAGCTTCACGCGCTGAGACATGCAACTCCTCCTTCGCGCCGGAACCTCCGGAACCCAGCCGGAACCCAGCGGGAGCGAGTGAGAGCGTATCAGGTCGCGAGCAGTATGATTCGATGAATCGCTCAAAAATACTGATTAGTCCACGAAATCGCGTGTTATTAGTAGACTGGAGTAATCGATCGCAACTGGTCGCAAAGCACCGGATTCGACGAGGAATCTCTAGGTCGGGCTCGCGCTCAATAATCGCGCGGTCCCGTTCGGGG
>JANNMC010000226.1:0-19427 GCA_031397435.1 Candidatus Eiseniibacteriota bacterium | reverse complement strand
ACGTCGCGCGTGACGAGCTGTTCCTGGAGCGCCTTCGTGTGCGTGCTGACGACGATGGGCCCCGAACCGGCCGCGCGAAGGAGAAGCGCGGGGACCAGGTAGGCGAGCGACTTCCCGACGCCGGTCGGGGCTTCCACGGCGAGCACGCCCCGCTGCAGCAGCAACTCGGCCCAGCGATGGGCCATGCGGGCCTGGGCCGGCCGGTGCTCGAAATCGGGACTGCATCGCTCGAGGCGTTCGAACGCCTCCCCGACCAGCGTCACGAGATCGAAATCGCTCGAGTTCATGGGCCTAGATCGTTTGGGGATTGGAAGATCGGACGGTTGACCATCCGAACCTACGGGAGGCGGACAGGGTTGTCAACGCGGGCCGTTCGCGGCCTGGCGAAGCGGTAGATCGAGGACCCGGCCGCGGCGCGCCACGACCTCGGGGAGCGCCAGAACATCCTCCTCGCTCGTATTGAAATTCACGATGCAGGCTCGGAGCACGAAGCGACCGTCGAGGACAGCGTTGGAGACGAAGAGCTCCCCTCCCCGCTGGAGGTCGTCGAGCAACTCCTTGTTGAGCCGGCTCAGATACTCCTCCACGGCAGCTTCACCCCGCCGCTCCCGAAGATCGGTCGGAACGTAGCGAAAGGTCACGATGCTGAGGTCGCATGTGAGCGCCTCGAGCGCCTCGTGCTTCTCGATCGCGCGAGTCAGCGTGCGTACGAGGAGGATGTCGTCGGAGATCAGCCGCCGGTAACCCGACGCTCCGGCGTGACGGAAGGCCAGCCAGACTTTGAGCGCTCGAAATCCACGCGAATTCTGCATTCCGTAGTCGACGAAGTTTACCGACTTCTCCTCGAAGTGATAGTAGGGCGGATGGTAGGAGAAGGCGGCGCGATGGAGCTCCGGATCGCGGATCAGCGCGCACCCCGCCTCGAGCGGCGAGTAGAGCCACTTGTGCGGATCGACCGCGACCGAGTCGGCCTCGGAGAGCGCGCGGAGATCGTCGGGCGCTTCCGGCACCGCCGCGGCAAGCCCGCCGTAGGCTCCGTCCACGTGAAACCAGAGGTTCTCCCTCTGACAGATGGCGGCAAGCGCCCGGAGCGGATCGGTGGCGCCGGTGCTCACGGAGCCGCCGGTACCGACGACCAGGAAGGGAAGATCGCCCGCGGCACGATCGGCCGCCACTTGCCGCTCCAGTTCTTCGATTCGCATGCGATAGGAAGCATCGGTTTCGATCCATCGGATCGAATCGGTGCCGAGTCCGGCAAGGTCCGCGGCCTTCTGAATCCAGGTGTGCGTCTCCTTCGACGCGTAGGCGCGGAGCCGTCCCCTCCCCGAGGGCATGGCGCCCTCCTTCTGGACCGGCCAGGGCGCCTTGGCCGCGCGCGCCGCGAAGAAGCAGACCATGTTCGCCATGTTCCCGCCGCTCACCAGGATTCCGCCGCACGTTTCCGGAAAGCCGATGAACTGGGCGATCCAGCGAACCGTCTGCACCTCGATCTCCGACGCCGCGGGGGAAAGCGTCCAGCCGCCAACGTTCGGATTCACCGCTGCCGCGATGAAGTCGGCGAAGATGCCGATCGGCGCGGGCGAGGAGGTGATGTAGCCCCAGAAGCGGGGGTGTCCGTTGAAGAGCGAGTGATCGAAGATCAGGCGAGTGCTCTCCTCGACCAAGGTCGCCGGATCGCTCCCCTTCTCCGGGAGCCGCGCATCGGTCCCGAGTGCCGCGCGCACTTCCGAGGGCCGCTCGCCAGGCGTGACGGGCCGGCGCGGAATCGACTCGAGAAGATCCGCCAGTTGATCGACCAGGCGGTGCCCGATCGCACGGAACTCCGCGGGGGGAATGGCGAGCGGGCGTTCACGGCTCATGGTCGAAGTCCCTCGAAGAGATCGGTCTCGCGGCGGCGGCCACCATTCACCGTGCTGAAGACGCGATAGAAGTACTGTTTCCCCCAAAGAGCCTGGTGGTGTTCGGGAGAGAGTTCGCGAAGGCGCTGGTAGCCGGCAACCTGAGAATCGTGGCACGTGACCGCCTTCCAGACGGTCGGCCACTCCGCACTCGTGTCGATGACCGTGGTGATCGCCCAGTCGGGCCACGGCTCGGCTTGCCGCTCCACGCCATCCACCTGGCACGTCAGTTTCTTGAAGGCTTCCTGGTAAGCCGCCCACGGCCCGGCGGGCCAGGCCATGTAGTAGAACTTCGATACCGCGTGCGGCGCCGGAGGAACGCCGGCCTCGTGACGCGGATCGGCGGCGGCCACGATCGCGGCGGCGGCGAACTGTGAGATCGCGATGTGGTCGGGGTGGCCATATCCGCCATCGGGCGCGAACGTGACGACAACCTGGGGACGAATCCGCCGGATTTCGCGAGCGATGCGGCGCACCGCGGCCACGGGCGCTGCCTGATCGAGCGCGCCATCATCGTAGTCGAGGAGCGTAAGCTCCCGCACGCCGAGCACGGCCGCCGCTGCCCGCAATTCAGCCTCCCGCACTCGCGCGAGCGCGGCGCGCCCGGGATGCTCCGGCCCTTCCCCCTCCCTCACTCCGCGGAAACGTCCCGCCTGCCCCCGCGTCGCCGTGAGAACGAACGTCTCGATCCCCTCCGCTGCGTAGGTCGCCAGGATTCCGCCCACGCCAAGCGATTCATCATCGGGATGCGCCAGGAGCGCGAGGAGGCGGAGCGGCTCGCTCACTCGCCCCGTCCCGCCTGGCGGAGTGCGTCGCGAAACCGCTGGTCGTCCCAAACCTCGATGCCGAGCGACTCGGCCTTCGTCAGTTTCGATCCGGGATCATCGCCGGCGATCACGACGTCGGTCTTCTTGCTCACCGAGGAAGTCACGCTGCCGCCCGCTTCCTCGATGAGTCGGGCCGCGTCGGGGCGCGGCATCGAGATCGTCCCGGTGAGGACGAACGCCTTTCCCGCGAACGGCCCAGCCGATGGACGCACTCGGCGGATGGGAGGAACTCCGACGACGCCCCGGGCGTCGAGCCGGCGAACCAGGGCGCGGCCTTCCTTCGAGCGGAAGAAGGCCGCGACGCTTGCCGCGATCTCGGGACCGATTCCGGAAATCCGCTGGAGGGCCTCATCGTCGGCCTCGGCAAGGGCGTCGAGCGATCGAAACGCCTCGGCCAGAAGGCGCGCCACGCTGGCTCCCACGTGGCGAATTCCGAGGGCGACGATGAGCCGCTCCAGTGGCGCCCGCTTGCTCTTCGCGATCGCGGCGACCAGGTTTGCCGCCGACTTCTCTCCCATCCGCTCGACCGGCACCAGTTGCTCCACGGTCAAGTCGTAGAGATCGGCAGGATCGGTGGCGAGCCCGGCGTCGACCATCGTGTCGACCGTCTTCTCTCCCACGCCTTCGATCTCGAGCGCCCCGCGGCTCGCGTAGTAGATGATCCGGCGGCGCACCTGCGCCGGGCAGTAGAGGTTCTCGCAGCGAATGGCCGCGGCCTCTGGGTCGCGGACGAGCGGCTCGCCGCAGACGGGACACTTCGTCGGCACGGCGAAGGAGCCACGGCGCCGGCCCGTCGACGCGACGACGCGCACGACCTTCGGGATCACTTCACCGCCCTTCTCGATGGCGACCCGATCCCCCTCGCGGATGTCCTTCCGCTCCAGTTCGTCGAAATTGTGAAGCGTCGCGCGCCCCACCATGGTCCCGAGCAGCATCACCGGCTCGAGGATCGCGACCGGCGTGACGACGCCGGTTCTTCCGACCTGGAGTTCGATCCGCTTCAGCGTCGTCTCGGCTTCGTGGGAGCCGAACTTGTAGGCGATCCCCCACCGGGGGCTCTTGGCCGTGAAGCCGAGCCGAACCTGCTCGCGAAGGGAGTCGACCTTCACCACGAGCCCGTCGGTGCCGTAGGAAAGTTTCTCGCGGAGCGTCTCCCAGCGAACGCAGAGGGCCCGGAGTTCCTCGAGCCCGTGCACGCGGGCGTTGTCCGGATTGACCCGGAGCCCCTGTTTCGACGCGAAGCCGAGCGCATCGAGATGCGACTCGAACCCGTGCTCCTCCGCGCGAGCCAACTGGTAGATGAAGATCTGGAGCGGCCGGCGCGCAACCTCCGATGTATCGAGCGTCTTCAGACTTCCGGTCGTAGCGTTCCGCGGATTCATGAAGGCTTTCGCGCCCGCCTCCTCGCGACGCTTGTTCATCCGGGCGAATGCCTTCGTCTCCATGTAGACCTCGCCTCGCGCCTCCAGAACTTCCGGAGCCGTGCGCCCCCGGAGTCGAAGCGGGATGGCGCGAATCGTCCGGAGATTCGCCGTGATGTCGTCCCCCTTCTCCCCGTCTCCACGGGTGAGACCCTGGACGAATCGCCCGCCCTCGTACCTCAAGTGGACCGCCACGCCGTCCACCTTCGGTTCGACGGCGTAGGCCACCTGCTCCACGGCGAGACTCTTCCGGACACGGGCGTCGAATTCCGACAGCTCGTCCAGCGAGTAGGTGTTTTCGAGACTCAGCATCGGCGCGGTGTGCCGGACGGCGGCGAATGCCGGCAGGAGACCCTTCGAGACGCGTTGCGTCGGCGAATCGGGATCGGCCAGCTCCGGGTGCTCCGCCTCCAGATCTTGAAGGGTGCGATAGAGCCGATCGTACTCGCGATCGGAGATCTCCGGCTCGCCAAGGACGTGATAGAGATGGTCGTGCCGCTCGATTTCGCGTCGAAGCGTGGCGATGCGCTGGACCGCGCTGGGGCTCACCAACGGCTCCCGTATCGAAGGTGAAGGGTCGCGGCGCCAAGCGAAGCGCCCGGGCGAAGTCCGAATTCGACGCCCACCGTCCCGGCGGCGGCGCGCGTCCGGAGTCCCGCACCGTAGCCGAAGTCCCACCCGTCGCTCAACTCCGTTCGTGCCAGCGCCCCGGCCGCGCTTCCCGGCGCCGCGTTCCCCGCCGCGAGGGGGCGCGCAAGTTCGTGCCACGCCGCGTCGGCGAAGAGATAGGCCCGGCCCCCGGCCGGATCGGTGAGCCAGCGATGCTCGATGCTGAATGTGGCGATCCGGCTCCCCGCGAAGGCTCGCTCGCGGTGTCCCCTCAGCCCTTCGTTGCCGCCGACGTAATGAAGCTCCTCGGCGGGGAACGAGGCGCCGCCGAGCGAAGTCCCTTCGGCGCGCGCCGAGGCGTGGAGCGCCGAGCCGGCTCCGCGCGGGAGCGCCCCTTCAATCTGGATCGAGCCGCGCGAGAGCGACCGCGAGACGACCGGGAACCCGGGGAAGACCTCGCGGCGGCGTCCCCCCGCCCCGGTGACCGAGGCGGCAAAACCCGACCGCGGATTCGCCGCCGGAACGAGCGCGCGCCAGGCAACGCCGGCGCTGGCGGTCCAGTCGGAATTCGTGCCGCGCGCCACGCCACCGTACGTCGTGCCTGTCCTCGCGAAGGAGAGTGTGACGTGTCCCCGCGAACCGGCATGAACCCCGGCGCCCAGCGACCAGCGCGTGCGCGTGAAGAGCGAATCGACGACGTGCGCATCGAGTGCCGCGTTCGCATCGAGCGGCCGGCCGAAGAGCGCCGGCTCGCGATAACGAACCGCGTATTCGGTGCCCGCGGCTCCAAGCCCCGACCAGCGAAGCCCTGCCGCGCGGCCGCTCCCCGCGATGTTCTCCAGCGCGAGGTCGATCGCTCCCGTCACTCCCCCGCCCTGCGCGGCTCCGACCACGCCCTCGAAGCGGCTGGAGCGCGCCTCCTCCACCGGCACGATGAGTCGCGCCAGGTCGGGCGCACTCCCCGGGGAGACGCGCGGCTCTCCCACGACCGCGAAAAGTTCGCTGGCGAGGAGGCGGTCGCGCGCCGCCTCGAGCATCGCCGGGCGAAGGCGCTCTCCACGCCGCACTCCGGCGATGGCGGCAGCCGCGTTGGGACGGGTTGTCCGCGCCCCCTCCAGTTCGAACGACTCCAATCTCACCAGCGCTCCGGGACGGACGGCGAGGTGGACCCAGGTGATCGCGCCGGCCGGCACGATCGAGTCGACCGTCGCGTCTCCCGTGTAATGCCCCGACTCGAGCAGCACGTCACGCACGGCCGCCACGCCCGATGCAATCGCCTCCAGGCGTGGCCGGCCGGGCGCCGCGGCGGCACGGTCGAAGGCGCGCGCGTAGGCAGCCACCGCCACCGTATCGCCCGCTACGCGAATCGCCGCGCGAAGGACCGAACGCGCCGGCTTCACGCCCCCCACGCGCGGTGACGCCATGTCAGGCTCGCCGGGCAGATCGACGCGAAGCGCCGCTTCCCCCGGAGTCGATCCCTGCCCGGGATGGAGCACGAGCCGGACCGAGGCCTCCAGCGAACCGCGCCGCGCGATTTGATCTCGAAGCCGGGCCGCCATCGCCTCGAGTTCCAGTCTGCCCCACAAACGCGCCCTCGCCACCGCCGCTTCTTCCCCGGCCGCCGCGCTCAGGAGGGAGTCCTCGATGGAGGCGGCCTGGAGGGTGAACCGATCGCCACGAGTCATGCCGTGTTCGAGCGAAGCGTTGCCTGTCGCCGCCGCACCGAGCAGAAGGAGCGGCAGGATCAGCACGCGAACAGCACGGCGAATCGGGTGCGGGAGCCTGAACGAGAGCGGGCTCATCAGAACGAGCTCCTCAGTTCCAGCCGCGCGTTGTACGTGCCGGTGGCACCCGGAATGGCCGCGCCGGTCAGGCCGAGCGTGAGCTGCAGCCGGTCACGCATCGTCCATTCCGAAAGCAAGTCGTAGTCGAGCCGCTCCCCCAAGACCGGCGCGAGCACGGCCCCCGGCGGCGCGTAGATTCCATGGCGATCGGTCCTCCCCCAGAGCGCCCGGGCGTCGACGCGGAGGCGCCCTCCCGCCGCGCAGCGAAGGGCCGGTCCCGCTGACCATGTCGCCTGGGTTCCTCCTCGCAGTGCGTCGCGATCGTGCCGGTAGCGGCCCAGGAGGGAGAGATTCCACTGTGGCCCCGCCGCGCGGGAAAGTTCCACCTCGGCCCCTCTCCCTTCGAGCCGGCTCCGAGTCCGATCGGGCGTGTCGGAGCGGGTCGATTCATAGCGGCTCTGGTCGATGGTGACACGCTCGGTGAGCCGTAACCGGACTGGAAGCGGATGCCGCGCACGGAACGTCACGTCGCGCGAGTCTCGCCCGACGCGGAGATTCTCGAGGTCACCCAGGAGTTCGCGGCGCGCTCCCGCCTCTACCCTCAGGTCGAACGCGGCGCCGGCGGGGACGAATTCCAGCGTTTGGCGGCCGCTCCACTCCCCGCGGATCGTGGCGTCGGCGTCGAGGTAGTCGCCGAAGTGAAGGGCTCGCTCCAGCCGTCCCAGCGGAAGCCGCGACTGGCTGTCGAGCCGCAGCAGCGTGCTCGCGCCGAGCGCCCGCCACCAGGCGCGGCGAGCCACCCCCTTCTTCCCCGTTCGCGACGGGTAGGCGTCGAGCCGGAATTGCCAGGAAGCGCGCGTCCGCGTCGCCTCGGGTCCCACCACGCTGACGAACTCGTAACCGCCGCCGGGGGCGAACGTACCGGTCGCGTCGTAGGAACCGAGCCCCGATCCGATCGCGACGAGCGCGCGGCGCCGCTCCGGCTCACGGACTTGCGTGACGTCCCACCGGACTTCGCTCGTCAGGGCGCTTCCCACCCGGCCGCCCGTCAGGACCACCTGCGCGAGATCGGTATCGGCCCCACCACTCGAGGCGCGCGACCGTCGCCGCGCGAGCGAGGCGTCGACGGTCACGGCGTTGGACCGGATCGTGGCGCCGCCGTCGATCGCGATCGAGCGGAGGGCGCGATCGGCATCGGGCAGGAGCGTCACGCGAAGAGCGTCGACGTCGCGCCTCCAAGTCACGCCGCCCCGAAATCGCATCGCGGTGCTCGGCGCGATCACCACGCTGCCGGAGGCGAACCGAGTGGCGCGGCGCGCCAGCGAATCGCCGTCGGCGCCCGTGACCCGATCGTCTCCGGCGCGGAAGCGGGGCTGCACGAATCCCCGATCGCGGCCCAGCTCCACGTTCCAGCGGGAGCGCCGCCCGCTTCCCGTGTCTCCCTCGTTTCGCGCCTCCTCCCAGCGCGCCATGCCGCCGACGAGTCCGCGCCACTCGGCCTCCGCGGCATGGCGCGTCGAGCGGGCACCCCCGGCGAGACGTCGCTGTCCCCACTCCCCACGCAGACTCATGGCGCCGGAGGGATCGACCTGCGCGGTTGCTTCGTAGCGTCGCTCGCCCGTGGCGCCGGCGCGCTGATTCCACCGGTCTCCTTCGAATGCCGCGTCGACACGATCGAAGGACGAGAACGACTCGTCCCGCGAGCGAACGGCCAATCCCGCCCGGAACGAACCGCCCTTCCGGCCGAAGAGGCGAAGGGGGCGCGGGTCGAGCCGAAGGGCCACTCGCGCCGCGATGCCGCCGTTGTCGCCGTCGTCCCGCCCACTCAGGAGATTCCGGTCGAGGGAGGAGCGCGCGAGCTCCGCATCGAGCGAGAGCGCGTTGCCGAGTCGCGCCGTCCCTCCCGCATCGACTAGCGTGGCCGCGGCGGGCACCGCCAGCGACCGCCCCGGGGCAAAGGCGCCGAGTGAGGGCCCGAGATAGCGGTAGAAGCGAAGTCCATCCAGGCCGACGGTGTCGGCATAGGCGCCGCGTCCCGCGCCGACCGAGGAGAATTCGACCTCGTGATCGCCTCCGCCGGCTCCGAGGTAGACCCATCGCGGCGCGGCGGGATCGCTCTCGTCCCAGGCGTAGCTGCCGGCGCCCGCGCCGGTGAACCGGACTCCGCTGGGGAGCGGCGCTCCCACGGAGTCGCCCGCGCCGGAGAGCGCGCGGCGGTCCTCGTTCGTCAGTTCCGCGCCGAACGGCCGCTTCCAGTCGTCCCCCTCGCGCAGAAAGGCCGCGTACCAGGCTCCACGGGCGCTCCCGCCGCGCGTTGTGGCGGCGTAGAGTTGCCGTTTGTAGCGCGCCGCGGCCGCCTCGTAGTCGACGCCGATGCGATTCGCGCCCGCGATTGGGCGGCGGACGGTGAACGTGATTGTCCCCGCCGCGTAATCCATGACGTAATCGGCGTCGGCGCCGCGGCGGAGCTTCGCGCCATCGAGCCAGACCGTCTCGCTCCCCGCCACGATTCCGCCATCTCCCCCGCTCGCGGCGGCACGCGCCGTCAGGACGTAGGGCCCCTGCTTCCCTTCCTGGCCGCGGAATTCGGCGGCCCGGCGTTCCCCCTTCGCTCCGGCTGCCGTCACGTCCCATCGCGTGCCACGAACCGTGGCGCCGCCTTTCACGCCCTGCAATTCGCGGCTCACGCGAGCGAATTCGCCAGGGAGCGCGTCGAGTCGGAAGTCGCCCAGGGTCGCTTCCCCTCCCGGCGCGCGCACCGCCAAGGAGATCCGGTCGAGATCGTCGAGTTCGCGTGTGGCGCCGTCGGGCTCGAACGGCAGCGCGCGGTCGCTCAACGTGGCGCTCAGATCGACGTCGCCCGCGATCCTGCCGCGAAGCGAGAGGTCGAGACCTTGAGAAAGCGAGGCATCCCGACGCCGGCCCAGTTCGACCGAGAACGACTTCGACCCGCTGACGATGATGCGGTCGCCGGCCGCGGCGCCGGCGCCGGGCGGTGCGCCGATCCCCCCCGAGCCACGGGCGTCCCGACGGAGGAGCGACGTTGCCTCCGCCGCCGGCGGAGCACCCCACGCATCGCGTGCGCCGGGGGGAAGCGAGGCGGAAACCGCAAGCGGAGCACTCGCTCGAAGCAGAAGTAGGCTGGGCGACTGCCGTACCGGGAGGACCAGGACGATGGAATCCGGCACGGCCGCGACGGAGTCCGCGTGAAGCGTCCCCGCCTCCTCGCCGGAAGTGGGCCGTGCCGCACCGCGCGAAGGTGAGAGAGCGAGCAGACAGGCGAGCGCCAGCGCCGGAAGAACGCGACTCACGGCGCGACCCCTCGTTCGACGGTGAAGATCCAGATCTCTCCGCGCGATTCATCGGCGACGGCGACTCGATCGTCGACGCTCCAGGCGATGGCTCCGGGGCGCCACGCGTGCGCGCCACCGCCAAGCCAGCGCGTGTGGAGGCGCGCACCCTGGGAGTCGAAGACGACGATGCGCGCCCCCTCCGCGTCGGCCACGTAGAGGGCGCCGGATGCGTCGGCTGCCAGATCAGCGGGAGCGGCGGGGATGGAGTCGCCTACGCTGATGGCTCGCCCGACCCGTCCGGTCGCCTCGAACCGGCGAATCGTCCCCGCCTCTCGATCGCCGATCCAGCCGCCGCCCAGCGGGAGGAAGACGGCGCTGGTGGGAGCACCAAGCGACTCTTCCGGAGTGAGGAACCGATCGGAGCGACGGCGGAGCAACCGAGCGTCGAGCGGCACCAGGTCGCGCGTCCGCGGGGCCAGGAGCCAGAGGTCGCCGAAGCGATCGCGGAGCAATCTCGACTCTGGGGCTCTCGCCTCATCCGCCAGCCGCGGGTCGAGATCGCGCGTGCCGAGATAGGCGGCGCGCCGGTCGTAGGCGGAGAGCGCGGAGCGGGAGCGATCGAGAATGAGAAGTGAACCCCGGGCGTCGACCACGAGATCGTGCGGGAGCGCGGAAGCCGGGGCCTCGTCGCCGAACACCATGGAAACATCGGACGCGGACGTGGACCTCGCGGACGCGTCGCCGCGCGGCGGGAGGGGGAGTCGGACGACGCGGCGAGCCCGAGCGTCGAGTACCAGGAGCGATCCATCCTCATCGAACGCCAGGCGCGAGGGGCGCTCGATTCCCCATGCGCGGAGCCGGTCGAGATCCAGGAGCGACTCGGCGCGAAGGGAGCGTGGCGGTGCGGCCGAGTGGCCCCTCGACTCGATCTCGGGAGTCGGGAGCGCCGACGCGGGACGCGGGACGTCCAGGGCAAGGAGGGTGAACGCACAGCAGACGGCCGCGAGGGCCACGTCGGTGATTCGTCTCACGATGTCGTCACCCTCCGAGCGTCGCCAGAGCGCCGGTGGCGAATCCGCCGCTGGCGGGAGCGAACGCCGGGGCGCTAGAAGCGGCGGAGGAGGAGCAGGCGCGCGCCGCCGTCGGACGTCGCGTCGGCCAGGAGGCGCGTCCCCTCGTCGAGGCGCGCCTGCCCGTCCTTCATGAGGCGCCGATGCAGGATCTGCGTGTCGACGGCGCTCACGAGACGGTTGAGAATCGCCGCCGCGAAGGAATACTTTGCGCGGTCGAACGCTCGATTGGAGGAGGCCCGGGTACCGCGGTAGGCCTTTTGAAGTTCGGGACTATTCCAGGCCCAGGCTTGGTCGCCGGAGGGGAGCTTCTGCAAGACGTACGCGTCCTGCGCCGCGGGGTCGTCGGGGTGGAGGTCGCGCGCTTCGCGGCGGACATCCTCCTCGTAGCTTCCCAGACCGGAACCACTCGAGCGTTCGTACTGCCCCACGATCTTCCAGTAGGTGTCTTCCCCGCTATCGACGCCCACGCCCGCGTTCAGCTGCGCTTGCTCGATGTAATCGTCGCGGCGAAGGCGCCCCGCCGCCTGGAACCAGACGTAGTGGGTCCAGATGAGGCCCTCGGCCACGAAGAATCCTGCCGCACGCCCGCGCGCGCCGAGCGATAGCTCGCCGGCGCCGGGAAGTAGCAGGGAGAAGAGGAGCGCCCTCCGCTTGCCGGGGCGCTTGGACGGCGCGGCGTCGACCGCGGCGGCCGGGGCGCCATCCTGCCGGGCGAACGAAGCGGTCGCCATGATCGGCGCGTTAGGATCGAGCGAGAAGTCGCGGGCGGCAAGTTCGAGCGGCGTGGAGGCCGGAAGGTCGAGCCGGAGCGCGGGCGCGAAGGGCGCATCGTCCGCCGCCGCCGCCGCCGGCAAGGCGGTCAGCAGGGCGACGAGAGCGACCAGAGCGCTAGTAGAGGCGGCGCGTGACCGTGATCTTGAGCGCATTTTCATTCGAGAACGGCCGTGTGCGCATGTTGAACTTGATCTGCGTGTCGTTTCCAAGATTGGCGCGGCCGCGGTTCTTGACCAAGCGGAGCACGTCGACCGCGCTCACGATGCGGTTCACAAAACCGCCAACGATCGCGTAGCGGGCATTCTTCAGGAAGTTGTTGCTGTCGTTTCGAATTCCATAATAGAAGCGGCGCGTCGGAGCGTCGGCAGGCGGATTCGCGTAGCCTTCCCAGCCACTCCAGTAAATCGGAAGCTTGCCCACGTCCTCGTAATACTGCTGCTTGTTCGTATTGAGGAAGCCCAGGATCAAATTGTCGGCATCGGAACCGGCGTTGGCGGGGTCCGCCGCGATCCAGCGCTGGTAGTCCCACTTCTCGTCCGCGTAAGCCTCGAACTCGTCTTCCTTCGTCTTTCCGCGATCGTGGTAGTAGAGGTAGGTCACCCACGTCGCGCCTTCGAGGCCGAGGTGAATCCAGCCCCGCTTGTTCCCCGCGTAGAGATGCCCCGCGCCAGGCACGATCATGTTGAGCAGGAAGGCGCGTCCCGGTGATTTGGCGACGGGAACCGACTCGTTCTCCGGCAGTCGGCCTGGAATCGAGGCAGAAGGAGGCACGGGCGCGGTCTCGACGACGGAGTCGGCGATGGCCCGCTGCGCGAGTAGGATTTCCCCGACTGAGTTGGAGCGGTACTCAATGTCCGATGCGTAGGAAACGCCGGTGGCGAAGGCAGTCCAGAGGATCATCCCCAGGAGGCCCGCGAAGACCATGCGATGTACGACGCGTAGAGTCAGAGTCTGACGTCCTTGAACCGGGCGGATGTTGGGTTTACCAAACAAGTTAATGATACCTCGGCAAAGGCCTATCTTACAATGGCGAACTTCTGGAACGAGACCTGGCTGGCACCGTTTCGGCGCGCCTCCATACGTACTAGGTATACCCCGCTCGCGAGATCTTGCAGCGGCAATTGCGTCACATTTTGCGCCGGAGCCGTAGACCCCGAGAGTGTCCGAACGACCTCCCCGGCAGGGTCGAGAACCCGGATCTGGACCGAAGTCACGCCCGCATCCAATGTGTAGGCGATGCCGATCTCGTTGCCACGCGAGGGGTTCGGGAAGCAGTAAAAGGACCCCTTCGCCACCAGCGCCCCGCGAGCCACCGGGGCCGCCAACTCCGAATCGTCCAAGACCGCGCTCCGCCGTCGATTTCCGTGGAGCCCGATCCAGGGCGTGCGCCGGCTTGTTCCGTCCGAACCGAAAAGAGCACTGTCGGCGCGAGCCGTCGTCTGGAGCACGTCCCACTGCCCCCTCGCTCCAACGGCCGCCACGTGAAGCCACGCGGGCCCGGCGGGATCGGGGATGAAGTCGGAGCCGTTCAGCGAGACTAGCAATGGCGTCGTATCGGTGGAGCGCTCCATTCCAAGCGGCCAGCCCGTCAAGGTGCGGCCCTGGTCATCGAGAGCGACCAGGAGGCCGTTCGTGAGCGCCGCCAGGAGGTCCTGACTGCCGTTGCCGTCGAGATCGCCCACCACCGGCGAACCCGCCCCGCCCAAGGCGTCGGCGCCGTAGCGCGACGCCAGTGAAACGGGCCACCCTAGCGACTCCACGCCGTTCCGGTTCCAGCGGTGAACGAAGCCCTGCTCGTCGATCGCCATGACTTCCGGAAAACCATCTCCGTCCAGATCTCCCGCCGCCGCGGCGCCAATCGTGCCCGCCACGGAGACCGGCCAGCCCTTGAGTTCGGCGCCGGACAGATCGAAGGCATGGACAGTTCCCCTCGGCGAGTCGACCACGATGAGTTCCAGGTTTCGATCCGCCTCCCGATCGAGGTCGAGGCCCAGGAGCGTGGGCGCGAAGTTGTTCACGCCGTTCACGGCGCGCCAGACGACGTCGATGGCGCCGGCGCCCTTCCCCGGCTGATCCACGAGGCGCAGGTAGCCATCGCGCGTGGCGTAGGCCATCGAATAACCGCCGACGCCATGGAACCGGCCGACGGCGAGATTTCCCGACGCCTCGGTCGTGATCGGGGTGGTTCCATCGAGCATCGTGTCGCACGCGGCCGAGACGAGCGGCACGATGCCGACGCTGTCGGATGGAGTCACGACGAACACCCTCCCGTCGCTCGTTCCGACGAGGATGTTCCCGTCCGGGGTGAGCACCGGTCCGGTGGTCGCGCGGATCGAGGGATCGCCCAGGAGCGGGGGCCAGCCGAAGAGCGGGATCGCCTGAGCCGCCGCCTGCGAGTCGGGACGGACCGCGTAGAGATTTCCGTCATCGCACGTGGCGACGACACCGGCCCCATGGCGCGCGGCGGGATTCCGGCGGAAGAGCGAATCGACGAAGAGCACGGGCCCGCGGATCTTCGCCGGGAGCGGCATGAACTCTCCGCTCTCACGGCCGTTCACGTAGGGGCTCCCGTCGGCCATCCAGGCAAGGATGAGGCTATCGGCCGCCGTGACGAGCGACCTCCGCCCATCGTGGAGGAGGCTGCCCGAGGTCGGCGCGCCGAGCCCTCGGCCGGTGGCGCTCAGGAGCGGCCAGCCGGGGACGCGAATCGACGAGGTAACGGTGATTCCCATGTCGACCGCGGCGGGCGAAAGGATGCGGAGCGTGACGTGACTGACGCCGCCGTCGTTCGTCCGGGTACTCGGACTCGTGTCGGGCCCCAGCAGCGTGCGATTCCCCACGAAGTAGGCGTCGAAGGGACTCCCGTAGAAGTAATAGGAGTTTGGATCGCCGATATCGCGGATTCCGTCCGCTTCCACTAGGCCGACTCCGAGCCGGTCCGGATTGGAGTTGATGCCGTAGTCGGGATTGGCGTTCGGGCCACACTCGAAGGTGGCGGCGTTTCCTGAGACTTCGCCGACCACCGTGCAGAAGACGGAGGGATCGATGTGCCAGACGAAGATCCCCTTTCCGGGAAGCAGGAAGTCGTACTCCTTGTCGCCGGTCGTATCGAGCGGATCGTCGCTGGAGAGCCCCGGGCCGAGAATCACGTTCGTCGTCGAGTCGCGATCGAGGTAAAGCGACTGGTCGCCGTTCAGATCGGTCTGGCGATTCTCCACCAAGAGGTACTCGTCGCCGTCGAGCGGAACGTAGAGCAGCCGGTTGGCGAGCTGTGTCGCGCGAAGCGTGGTGGTGACTTCCCGCTCCGGATCGGTGAACTCGAGCCCGCTTGGCCAGAGAAGCGACTTGCACCACGGATCGAGGCTCGTCGGCATGACGCCGCTGGCGACGACGATGCCGCCCGTCTTCGAATCCTGGAGCGCGGTGGCCAGGAGGTAGCCCGAATCCATGTTGCTCCAGACACCGACCGCCGGCCAGAACGTGTTGATGTCGTAGAGGTCGGGGAGCCCCTGCGTGTGGCCGAATTCATGAGCCAGCGTCCCGTTGATGGCACCGAAGAATCCATCCTGATTCTCGGTCTCCGGCATGACGAGGCCGCCGAAGATCCCGAGAGAGCCGCCGTTCACCGCGGCCGATTCCTCCAGCGCGATTTGGAACGTCGGAAGGTCGCGCGGCGAGTCGCCCAGGATGTCCGACTGATAGTCGGCGCCGGCGTGAAAAATGGAGACGACGTCGAAGTCGCCGAATGGAATCGAATCGGTCGCGTCGGCCGCCAGCACCGACTCCCGGAAAAAGCGCTGCGCCTCGGCGAACGACTGGATGCCGAGCGTCCAGGGTCCATAGTTCTTGGTGTCCCCTAGACGGTAGGCGGCGTTTTCACCCTTGGGATAGATGTCGTATTCGATCACGAGCTGCCCGTACGACTGCTGCCTCCAGTAGCGGGAGAGTGCCTCGAAATGTGACAGGAAGAAGCTTCGGTTGTGCGGCGGCGGATCGATGATGATGCCGAGCGCCTTCCCGTCGCGCATGTCGAACTTGCCGTCCGGCGTGCTCGTGGCGGTTCCAAGGCTGTCGGTGTCGAATTCAATGCGAAGGCCGAGCACGCGTACGGTGTCAGGCACGCCGGCGGTCGAGAGGGCGCGAACCAGTTGGCCGCTGGCGTTCGGGGCGACAAGCGGAGGCTTCCGCCCGCTCACCCAGGGGGCCCGGCGTCCGCCGCCGAGGTGCTCGGGGAACGCGCGGCGAAGCGCCAGACGCCGCTCCGAAAGCGTTCTCATGGCGGTGCGGTCGGCGGCCGAGAGGGCCTCGGGCCGTGGCCGCGAGACGCGCCAGCCGTCGGGCCGTCGCGTTGGCGATGCCGGAACCGAGACGGCGCCGGCTGCCTCCGCGCGGGAAACAGCGGGAGCCAGACCGCCGAACGCGGCCTGGCTCCCGAGGAGAAGCATGACGGTCCAGCGCTTCAGGCGCCCCACGTCGATGGCGATCCTAGAAGTGGTAGCTGACCGAGAAACGACTGGTGCGATTCAGGAATTCCGACTGCGGGAACGACGCGTAGTCGAAACGGACGCCACTGTAGGTCAAGCCTAGCCCGAAGGTGGCGTCGGTGATCGTGCCGATCGGATCGCTGATGTAGCCGACCCGGAGCGCCAGGAGCCGGTTGAATTCGTACTCGAGGCCCACGTTCCAAACGCTGATGGCGAGGACCTCGTCCGGCAGCAGGAACCGATTCGCGTCGGCCGCGATCAGCACCCGGTGAACTTCGTTCTCGAAGGGGGTATAAGCGACACCGAGCTTGAGATTCCGGCCGAGCGGGTCGGACTGATCCTCGTCGATGTAGGCGATGCTGGGGCCAAGATTCTGGATGACGGCCGCGAAGGCGGCCTTCCACTTCGGCACCTTGTAGAGAGTTCCGATGTCCGCCGCGAACGTGGTACCGCGTCCGGCGCGGCCATCGAGGGTCACGGTGGCGGGCGCAAGGTCGACGCGCAGCAATTTCAAGGAGACGCCGAATCCGAGATTGTCGGCCAGCTCGGTGCCGTAGGCGACAGTCGGGGCGAGTTCGTAGGAGCTGAACTCGCCGGTCACGTTGCCATCCGGATCGGTCCCTTCGGTCTTGCCGTACGAGAGATAGCCGACCGCCCCGCCGAGGCCGCCCCATCCCTCGACATGCTGCACGTACGCGAGGTAGGAGAAGTTCACGTCATCGGCGAGATCCGGGACGAGCTGCGTGTACATTAGGGAGAGATCGTGGCCCGTGGTGAAGGCCATGGCGCCGGGATTCCACCAGACCATGTTGGCGTCGTTCGCGACGGCGGCGAAGGCGCGTCCCATCCCGTCCGAGCGAGCCCCGGGGGCGATCAGGGAGGACGCCGCGCCGGCTTGCGACTGAGCGTGGGCGGTGCCGACCGTGCCCACGAGTAGCAGGGCCGCCAGGCTGAGCGTGGTGAAGCGGATCATTCGTAACCTCCTTAAGGACAAAACAGTGGGACGCCGCAGCATCCCCTATAGAGACCCCTCGATGGTACCGGAGATTCGGGCCACCATCAAGCGCGACACTCGGTTATCGAGTCCGAAGCGCGCGCCCCACCGCGTCCACCCTGCCCTTGCCCGCCGCTTCCGCCGTAACGTGAATGAGGTACACGCCAATGGCCACGTTTTCTCCCTCCGAATCACGACCGTCCCAGGGCAGGTAGTTCTCCCCTGCCTTCCCCTCGGCCGACCACTCGCGAACCCTTCGCCCCGCGACTGTCAGAATCTGGACGCGGAGGCGGGCCGGCTGGCTCAAACGCACGTGCACATACGTCTCCCGCTCGAAGGGATTCGGATAGTTGAATACCTGGCTTAGGTTTAGCGCTCCGCCCGCTGTGGCCGCGGCCGCGATCTCGATCACGAACAAGGCGGACCCAATGTTCCGATAGGTGTCTGAGCCATGCACCTCAAGCCGATGGGGACCGTTTGCCAGCGACGGAAGGACGAGTTCCACCGTGCCCCGGGTCGAACTCCCCGACTCGTACCGGAAACTGGACGTCAAGTTGATCGGAGTTCCCGCGTCGTCGAAGAGGACGAAGATCGCGTGCGCGTTGTCGAACCCCGTGAGGTCGATGCCGCTCGAGTCCTCGAGCGCGATCGAAACCCGGTCTCCGGGAGCGAACGTCGTGTCGGGCGGAGAAACGAGGTAGATCGCCGGCGGCGTCACGTCGATGCGCGGCGAAAGACCCGCGGCGACGCGAAGAGAGTCGACGGCCAGCCCGACGCCTCGCCCTCCGGCTTCCTCCAGAAGGGCTTCGAGCCGGGCGCCGGCGCCGCTCACGCGTGCATCTACCGGGATGGTGAATCGGATCTGAAAAGCCCCCTTCGTCAGCGGTGCATCGCCCTGGTAAAGCAGGGGGCCCGGAAGGTTGTAGGGCGCGGTTCCGGGGTTTCCGCCGTTGAAGCCTGTCTGGATGCGCCGCGACGGAGGGCCCAGGATCCGGAGCCGAGCGGTTCCGGCGGCCAGCGTGTCGGGCGATCCGTCGGCAAGGAGTGCGTGCCCCCGCAGGGTGACCTGCTCTCCGCGCAGCACCGAATCGAGCGGGGCTTTCTCCCAGAGGCCGCGTCCCCGCGGGAGCGGCGGGAGGAGGCCCGGTTCACCGATCAGGTTGTACTTCCGGATGCTGAAGTTGACGCTCTGGTTCTTGGCGCGCGCCCAGGCAAGGCCCACGGTTCGTAGGGAATCGACGCGAGGCGAGATCGGGAAGAGTTCGTCGACGAACCGGTCGTTCAAGGCACTGCTCTCCGTGCCGAACACCTCGCCCGTGGCGGCAAGAGCGGCGACCGCGCCGGCTTCCGGAGCCCGGACCAGCAGTTCCGCCATGCCGTCTCGTCGATAGTCGTCGAACTTCCCCACCGTGCAGCTCATGAAACACCATATCCCCGGGAGGGTGACGTTTGTCAGGCGGGAGACGTCAGCCGAGCGAAAGACTTGCTCGTCGGCGATCACGTTGTCGGAACCATGACCAATGTAGTCGACGAACCAAGCCTGCCGATTTACCTCGGCGATGAACGCCTCGCGCGCGCCCGGCTTGGAAGTCTTCAGCGAATCGGAGAAGGCATAGTCGTTCAGGTACACCTTGGCGCGCGTGACGGCGAACGGCAGGTGGAGCCGATCCTTCCGCTCCATCTGCCGCACGTGATCGAGTCCGACCGGGTCGAGCTGCTGCGAGGCCGACCACTTCCAGGCGTCATCGGCACAGAGGAGCGCGCGGTTCCGCGCCAGGTCGAACGACGCGTTCCCCTCGAAGGTCCGCCGCTTTCCGCGGACCAGGAGGAGCGCTTCCTCCGGGGTGCGAGCCGGCAGGCGACCGATGGCGAGATCCAGGAGCTGATCTCCCGGCCCGTCGAGGCGCACGATCCAGTCGTCGAGCGAGAACTGCTGCTGCAGCGCCGTGTGGTATCCCCCACTGTACGTCGGGACGAGATCGGGCACCCGGAGCCCTGAGTAATTGAGCGGGTCGAGCGAGGCGTCGCCGAGGAGGCAGACGTAGAGCGGGGGCCGCGCCCAATGCCGGAATGCGTGGGCCAGAAAATTACGGATCGCCGCGACATCGGGCGTTCCCCCCGCGAATTGCGCGTAGATCCGATCCGTCGTCACCACGGCCGCCAGCGGGCTCGCGACGCCACTCAGGAACCGGGACCGATCCGCCGCCAACGATTCCGCGGCCGCGTGAAATGCCGGCGGCACGACGACGACATAGTCGGCCTGGTTCGCC
>JANNMC010000223.1:0-1620 GCA_031397435.1 Candidatus Eiseniibacteriota bacterium | reverse complement strand
GGAACGTGCTCGCGGGGGCGGACCCTGAGAAGATTCGCGCCGCCGCCGCAACGGCGAGCGCCCCCAAACAATCGAGCACCGCGATCTTCGGCGATGGCAACGCGGCGCAGCACATTGTGCGCGCGCTGGAGGAGCGGCGATGAGTGCGGCCACGAACGCGGCCACGAACAACGCGGCGATCGCCCGGCGCGCGGCGTTCTACCACGTCGACACGGACGGCCTCGCCGCGATCTACCGCGCGCACGGCCAAGTCTGGGAAGGCGCGCGCGACGGATTCTTCCTCTCCGCAGTCGAGCGCTCGCTTCAGTTCTTTGCGTCGCAGCAGGCGAAGGCGACGTACTTCGTGATCGCCTCGGATCTGCGCGACAAGGACAAGCGCGCGGCGCTGCGGGAAGTTGTTGGGGCGGGCCACGCGGTCGCGTCGCACGGCTTGCATCACCGCTACCTCGATCGCTCTACGCCCGCGGAGAAGCGCGAGGAAATCTTTGACGCGAAGGCGATCATCGAGCAGGAACTCGGCGCGCCCGTGCTCGGCTTCCGCGCGCCCGGCTACGCGATCGACGCCGAAGCGCTCGAGCTGATCGGGGAGGCCGGCTACGCCTACGACAGCTCGATCACCGCGAACTTCGATTTCCGCGAGAAGCTCGGCCTGCAGCGTCTCTACCCGGACCCGTTCGAGATTCTGCCCGACCGCGGCCTGATGGAGTTCCCGCTGCCCGCGCCGCCGCCGGGCCTGCCTGCGTTCCACCCGGCGTTCGCGTTCTATCTCCGCCGCGCCTACTTCCGGGCCGGCCTGCGCTCGCACGCGAAGCGCGCCGATCACTTGACGCTGCTCTTCCACTTCACCGATTTCGCAGAGCCGCAGGACGAGATTCGCGGGCTCGGCCTGCGCGTTTTCACCAACAACTTCTTCTCCGGCGAAGCGAAGCAGCGTTTCCTCACAAAGCTCGCCGCCGACGTGCGCGAAACCTGGCAGGTGACGACCACCGAGCAGTTCCTCGCCGAGCGCCGTCACGAGGAGCCGCGCCTCAGGCCGCGCACGATCCTCGGCGTCGCGACCACGCACGAGACGGGCGCCTGCGTCGTGCGCGACGGCAAGCTGCTCTCGGCTGTTACGGAAGAGCGTCTCTCGCGTAAAAAGATGGACAACGCGTATCCGCCGGTGCTCTCGATCCGCGAGGCGATTCGCGTGAGCGGCATCCGCCCCGAGGAGATCGACGCCGTCGCGATCGCGGGCCTCGAATGGCGCGATCTGCTCGTGCAGACCTGGCGCAGTCTCGTTGCCGACGCGCGCGATTATCAGGGCCTCAGCGATTACGTCCCGCACTTCCTGCGCGTCGCGTACCGCTTCTTCTCGTTCTGGCGCTCCACCGGCTACGAGCGCGTGCTCGATTTCCTCGAAGCAGAACTCGGCGTGCGCCCGAAGGCCTGGTTCATCGACCACCATCACGCGCACGCCGCGAGCGCGTACCGAAGCGGCGCGGCGCAGGACGCCCTAATCGTTACGGCGGACGGCGTCGGCGACGACGTCTGCATCACCTTCTCGGAAGCACGCGGGCGCACGATCCGCACGAAGAAGCGTTACTTCTACCCGAACTCGTTCGGGCAGTTCTACAGCGC
>JANNMC010000191.1:0-52348 GCA_031397435.1 Candidatus Eiseniibacteriota bacterium | reverse complement strand
AGCAGGATCGGCTTCATCGCGTAGTCACCGACCGCCGGAAGCCCGCGCAGCGTCAGCTTGCCTTCGGGATCTGCGCGCAGCTCTTGTTGCGTGGACCACGCCTCGTAGCTGATGCCGCCCGCGAGCCGGAAGCCTTCCGTGATCGCCCACTCCGCGCCGCCGCGGACGTGCCACGGAAACGGGATCGAGAGCTGTGCTTCGTCGCCTTCGATGCTCGCCCCGTCGAAGTACACGCAATCTCCGCCCAGACCCTGTGCTCTAAGGCAGCAAGACAAAAGTCCCCGAGGCTAGCCTCGGGGACGTGGATTCTAACGATGTCTCAGCGTGGAGGTACCGAGGTACTCGCGTTGCGCCAAATAGGAAACTAGCGGGTTGCAAGACATCGGCTCCCCCCAGAAGCTTATTTGCTTTTGTTGATCTAAATCTATCGAAACCTTACGCCTCTACAGGGATTCTGTCAACAATTGACACGAGTCACCAGCAACTGAATCCGAGCTCCCCGGAGAGCTCGTCACGTGACTCCCGCCAACTCAAATGAGCAGCCGAGCTCGACTTCGAATAGATCCCCATCCCCATTCAGATCACCGATCGTGAAGTCGTAGGGCAAAGCACCAGTATCGAATGAGAAGTCCCACGCCACTACCGCGGTGATCGCAACGACTGAGACACACATCGCGAGCAGGAGTCTCAATCGCGGCGCGAGTTGACGACGATGGTCCCAACACTGCCTGGCCGCCGTCGGACAATGGGCCGAGATCGCCGGCCTCAGCACGTTCGAGTTTTCGGACACTACGCGATCACGCTGGTCTGCTTGCGGTTGGCCCACGCGGCGAGCGTCGCCAAGAGAAGCCGAAGTTGGAGGGTCTCGATCATCCGGCGAGCGTATCAGACGAGTGGCAACCCATGGTGTTGCAGCGCGTTTGAGTTTTCGGACACTACGCGCTTCCACGAAAGCCATCTCCCCTTGGGGTGTTCAGAATGTTGCGACGGCGCACAGGCCAAGACCGCCAGCGTGCACTGAAGGCGTGATGCGAAGAGAGATCCTGCCCTGACGTACCTGGTTGTTATGAACACGGGCGGAGTGCGGCGCCCGCAGAATATCCCAAACGATGGAAGCACCACCGACAATCGCGCCGATCGCTGCCATGGCGTTGGACCCGCTGGTGGCTCCCCCCTCGGACGTGGACGCAAGACCACCGACGGCTACCCCAGCCCCAGCCAGAAGCCGAACTCCGATGCCCGCGAAAGCGACACCGGGGCGGGCCGCATAGAAGTGGCCCAATGAGGGACCGATGATGACCGCTCCTACTAGAAGAACGGCTGCCCCACTTGGCGAGGCGGGCGTCCATACGAACGGTGCACTCGCTGCTACGGGCACAACCGTGCCGAGGAGCGACCACAAAAGCGCCCCCGTCTCGGACTTCATCCCGGTTGTTCCTTCCCCATCTTGTCCCGAGGGGGCCAGGGTACTGTCGACTCGCATCGGAATGAGACTCGGGGCCTCCATCCCATCCGTACGCATGACGACCATCGAACTGGAGGCGGGAGGAATACTCAGCCCCGATGCCGCCAACGACCCAAAGCTATCGTCCCCATTGCCGAGGAGAACCGCCGCATTGCTGGAGAATTGATTCGCCGAAGCAAGGTCTGGCCCCACGAGGGCAACGGCAGCAGCGAGGAGTAGGATCGCGAGGGTGCGGGGCCAGAAGGCACTCATGGGTCCTCCTTTTCGGGGGCGGCTTGAAACGACGTAAGCCCTAGGATTCTAGCACCTTTACGGGATCGCCCCATTCCAAACATTCGTCTTTCGACCAAAGGACGACTGTTTAGTATTAGCACTGCAGCGACTCGCCGAGGCGTCCGTGGATTTAGTAACGAAGAGAGGCAGAGAGGAAGAGAGTCACTTGCTACGAACTCGTATCACATTCACGCAGGTGCCGCCGCGCGACGATGAGCGGGGATGCACGAGTGTCGTGAGACTTTCGGGCGTGTGGCCCCACAAAATGGCCAACGTTCGCCGCATGCGCGAAGGCCCCGATGGCTCATCGCCACAGGGGCCTCGCAACTCATGACCTGCGCCTCACGCAGGCTCTCTCTTGATGGCTCCCCAGATAGGATTCGAACTTTCAACCCGCACCCCAACCATAGCCCCTCCAACCCCCGCAAACCCCGACCCTACTTCGCAATCACCACCCGCCCGACCGCGCTCCCCTCCGAAGCCTCCACCCGATAGAAATACACCCCCGAAGGAAGCCGCGACCCATCCCCCCGCAGACCATCAACCCGAACATCGTGATACCCCGCCTCCACCGTTCCCAAATCCACCACCCGCCGTACCAACCGCCCATTCAAATCGAAAATCGAAACACGCGCCCATCCAGCCCGCGTGGTCGTAAACGTCAACGCACCGGTCGGATTGAGCGGATTCGGCGAAAGCATCGCCACCAGCGATCCACCCGTGCTCACCACGTCGACCGTCAAGTTCCCCCGGAACCTGCCCCCGGTCGTCAGCTCTCCCTCCACGACCACCGTCACCGTGTTCGTTCCCTTCGGCAACTCGGTGAACAGCGTTCGAAGGTCCGCCTTCGAGAAGCACGCCGACAGCTCCGGCACGCCATTGGCATCCTTGTCACCGCCGATGCTCACCTTATCCGACTGCGCGAAGATGCGGCCCGCACCGAACGTCATCGAGATCGACGAAGGAACAACCGCGGTGTTGAGATACGAGCCTCCGACCGGCTCTATCTGCGCGCACCAGATCGCCTTGCCCGAACCGAGGCGGATCGTGCCATTCCCACCCGTGGTGAAGGCATGCGCGGGGAAGACGTCCTGGATCGACGCGATCGTACTGGCCACCGCCGACTCCGCTCCGTCGCTGACGGTGAGTGTCACCACGAATGTCCCGCCGCTCATGTACGCATGCGCGGGCGTTGAGCCAACACCGCTCATCGCATCGCCTAAACTCCACCCATACCCGAGCGCATCTCCATCAGGATCGGCCGATCCGGTTCCGTTGAACGTCAGCGCGACACCGACGATGCCCGCGTAGGGACCGCCCGGCACCGCGGTCGGGGCGCGATTCACGTTGTCCACGGTGATCGCGACCTGGAGCACGGCACTCTCGGCGCCCAGCGGGTCACGCCCGGAGATCATCAAGGAATAGGCGCCGGCCTGGGAATAGCTCGGGGTCCAGGTGAAGTTCCCCGTGCTGTTCCCGTTGTCGACGAACGTCGATCCAACCGGCCGGTTGGAGGCCGTGAGCGTCACGCGCCCACCTTCCGGATCGGTGGCGGTCACCTGGAACCCTACGGGGCTCCCCTCGGATGTGGCGATGCCGGCCGGGCCACTGATCACGGGAATGCCGTTTCCACCGGTGATCGTGAATTGGGTCGTGGCACTCCCCACGAGCGCGTTCGTTGCCGTGAAGACCACGGCATACGTCCCGGCCTGCCCCGCTCCGGGCGTCCAGTTGAAGGCGCCGGTCGTCCCCGTTCCTGCCGTGGAGAAGGACGCGCCCGCGGGGAGCGGAGAGGCGGTGAAGGCGGACAAAACGCCGCCATCGGGGTCGAAGGCCGAAGCCGTGAACGAGATCGGTGATCCAATCGTTCCGGAAACGCTCGCGGGAGCGGAAACGACCGGCGCCCGATCGACATTCGACACCACGATCGCCGTGGTCGCGATGCCGGTCATGCACTGCGTCGCTCCGCTGATGCCGGTCGGCCTGCAAGCGTTCGAGGCCGAGATCGTCACCGTGTACGTCCCTGCCTGCTGATAGGTCGGGGTCCAGTTGAAGGTACCGGAAGTCTTGCTAGGATTGGCCACGAACGAGCCGCCCGCCGTGATCGCATTGCCCGCGGCGGTGAGCGAGGTGATGGCGTCGCCGTCGGGATCGGAGGCCGTGACCCCGAAGGAGAGCAGCGCGTTCTCGTTCCCCACGACGCCAGGCGGCGCCGAGACGACCGGCGCGCGGTCAGCCGATGTCGGTCCGGTGTTCAGGTGAACCGCTACCGTGTTGCCTTGCGAGATGGCCGTGGCCAGGTCCAGGCGGCCGTCGCCGTTCAGATCGGCGCTGACGACCATCTGGGCTCCGTAGCCGGCCGGGTAGTAGATTGCCGCGCCGAAGTGGCCCTGCATGTCGTTCATGTGAACCGAAAGGAGTCCGACGAAGTAATTCGCCACCGCGACGTCGGACCAGCCGTCGTTGTTGAGGTCGCCGATCGTAACGGAGTAGGGAGCGTTCTCGGCTTGGTAGGCTCCGGTGAAGGCAAAGTTCCCTGCGCCGTCGCCGGAGTACGTGAGCAGATCGCCGCTTCCGAATCCCGCCACCGCGAGATCGGGCGATGCATTTCCGTCGAGATTTCCGATTTTCAGGGTGAGAGGAAGAATGCCACCCCCGAACGGTACGGCCGGTTGAAACGTACCGCTCGCGGTCCCCCGATAGAGATAGATCGCGTGCGATTGATAACCGGCGACCAGGACGTCGTTGAAACCGTCGGCATTCACGTCTCCCATCGCCATACCGGTCGGCGCGGTGCCCGCCGGAAGCGTCGCCGAGAGCGTGAATCCACCCGCTCCGTTCCCGCGAAGTATGGCGAGTTGTCCGGCATTGGAATTGACGATGGCGAGATCAATCTTTCCATCGCTGTTCGTCTCGCCAGCCTCGATCGACCAGGGATTCCCCGACGCGCCCCCGCCTGTCGCGAAATCGGTCTTCGGACCAAAGGTGCCTGCCGCCGATCCCAGAAGAATCGACACCGTCCCCGCGACACTGTTCACCACGGCCAGATCGCGGTAGGTGTCGAGGTTGTAGTCGGCGATTGCCACGGCCCACGGGCCGACCCCGGTCGCGTAGCTCGCTCGCGGCATGAAGGTTCCGTCCCCGTTGTTCCGGAGCACTGAGACCGTGTTGTCTTCGTAGTTGGTGAGAACCAGATCGGGCGAACCGTCGCCGTTCAAGTCAGCGGCCGCGACCGATGTCGGCCGATTTCCCAGACCGTAATGGACCGGGTTGCCGAACAGGACCTGCGCCTCCGCGAGGGAGGCGGATCCAAGAACCAGAGCGGCGGGCACGAACAGCATGAGGAGCAGAGTGGCGAAACGGGGAGACGAAGGCGGGGAGTGACGATTCAAGTCCCGCGGGCGCATGGATTCAGTCCTCCAGGCAAGGGAATCGCGACGCTGGCGGCAGCGGAGGGGTTACCCGTGATTATCGCAGATTCCAGCGTCGCAATTCCCGTCCCGATTAGGACGTGGCGGGGGCTACTTTGGGACCGCAGCCACCGCCGGAGCCACGAAAAAGGCCCCCCGGGAAAACCCGAGGGGCCATCGAAACGTCGTTTGAACCAGGCGCGCGAGGCGCCGCGGCTACAACCTACTACCTCAAACCTTCTCCTTCGCCTTCGACGCGCAGCAGGCAGCGCCCTTTCCGTCGGCGACAGTCATCATCTTCGTGAACTCGGCGCGGACGTTCTTCCCGTCGCCGCGATAGGAACTCTTGAAGCCGGCCGTCTTGATGGTCTTGGCCAGCGCGTTCTTGTCCATCTTCTTGTCGGCCACGACGTACGCCACGCGCGCCTTCAGGTCGACATGCGCGCAGTGGATCCCCTTCTGCGCCATCAGTGCCTTGGTGATTCCGTCGGCGCAGTTATCGCATTCGGCGGTCGGAACGGCGAACGAGTAGACCATCTGGTTCGCGCCCAACTCGCAGCTCTTCCCTTCGGCCGAGGCGCTCGCGCCCTTGCCCATGTCGCAATGACCGCCCTCGGCGCCCGTCAGCTTTACGCTCGAGCCGACCTTGCACGCCTTCGCCGATGCCTCGGCATCCTTCCCCTCGCACATCGCGCCGCCGGCCCACGCCGTCGTCGCCGTCAGGAGGGTCACCATGCTCACAGCCGCCAACACGTTCATACGCTTCATGTTGCTCTCCTTCTAGGTTGGTACTCGTGGACCGGACGCTTCAATGGTACCCCGGGAGCCGTCAATCGTCTCCCGTCAATTCGTAAGTCCGCCCAAGGCCTTGTCTCGCTGCGATTTAAATGCCTGGATGCCATCGGCCAGCATTTCGGCGAAGCGGCGCTGGAACTGGGCATCCTTCAGCATCGCCGCCTCCCGGGGATTCGTGATGAACGCGGTCTCCACCAGCACCGAGGGGATCTCCGGCGCTTTCAGGACCACGAAGCCGGCCTGCTTCACTCCGCGGGTTTCCAGGCGCGAATCGGCTTCGAGCGCGTCAATCAGGACCTCCGCCAGCTCGCTGCTCCGCCGGACGGTGTCGTTTTGACGCAGGTCGAAGAGAATCGATAGCAACTCATCGCCCGTCTCGGGCGGCACGCCGCCAATCAAGTCGGCCGCGTTTTCCTTCTCGGCGACCGATCGCGCTGCCTCGTCCGTGGCTCCGGTCATGCTCAGGAAGTAGACCTCGGTTCCGGTGGCGTCGTGATTGCGGCTGGCATTGCAATGGATGCTCAGGAAGAGATCGGCCTGATAACGGCGAGCGATATCCATCCGCTTCCGGAGCGGGATGAAGTAGTCATCCGTCCGCGTCAGGACGGCGCTCACCCCGGGCATCTGATCGAGTTCGGCCTTCAGTTTCTTCGCAATGGCTAGCGTGATGTCGGCTTCCTGAAGCCGGCGATGGCCGATGGCGCCGGGATCGTCGCCGCCATGCCCCGCGTCGATCGCGACGATGAGCCGTCGCGAACGCTTCATTTCCGCCACGCGCCGGGCCAACGCCTGCTCGGCCTCCGGATTCACCGGTGCCGGCACGTCCACCACCACGCGGTCGGGCTGACCGTCGCCCGGCGCCAGAACGAAGCCGAGCGGCGTGGTCGTCTTCCTCAGCCCGATCCGGATGGCGGTTCCCGAATCGGAGACCGCCGTGAAGATGTCGGTGACCAGGCTGTCGCCGACGAACTCGGTCGTAATGGCCGGCGCCTTACGGGCCCCCGGCAGGTAGACCTCGAACGTGAGGGAGTCGGCCATGCGGAAGCGCGGTTCGCCCGGATTCGCCGTCAGGTCAAAGACGAGCCGCGTGTGATCGGGTGCGGTCCAGAAACGGATGCGCGCCAGTTCCGGCACCGGCTTCACCTTCTTCGGAGCAGGCGCCTTCGCCGGCGCCGCCCCGAGCAGCCCAAACGTCAGGAGAGCCAACACGAAAAGGCCCGTGCGCGCCCCCGAGATTCGGGAGCGCGACGCGGGCCTGCGATTCAGAGTCTGATTACTCGCCAGGATCAACTGCGATGAATTGGGTCGCATCGCCTCGTTTGATCAGGAGGACCACCGGCTTCTTCGGATTTTTCGCCTTCGACTTCTCCATGGCGTCATTGTACTCGAGGGAGTCCTTCACGGGACGATCGTTCACTTCCTTGATGATGTCGCCGCGCTGAAGGCCCGCGTCGTCCGCGCCGCTTCCCGGCGCCACCGCGACGACCACGACCCCCTCCTTCTCCCGCAGGCCGTTTTCCTTCGCGAAGTCTCCCGCCAGCGATTCCACGGCGATGCCAAGCCACGAGGCCGGCGACTGCACCTGCGCGGCCAAGCGCTCCTCGGCGGGGCGTTCGGCCATCGTGACGTAGATCTCCTGCGCCGATCCTTGCCGGAGCAAGCGAACGCGCACCTTCTTGTTCACCGGAGTGTCGGCGACGAGGAGGCGGAACGTCTGCACGTCGCCGACCTTCTTCCCGTCGAACTCGGTGATGACGTCCTTCATGCGGAAGCCCGCCTTCGCGGCCGGCGTGTCGTCGCTGATGCTGCTGACCAGAACGCCCTTCGTTCCCTGGAGGCCCCACGTGTCGGCCAGTTCGGGCGTCAACTCTTGCGGCACGATGCCCAGGTAGCCGCGCGTCACCTTGCCCGACGCGATGAGCTGCTTCGAGATGTTTCGCGCCAGGTTGATGGGGATCGCGAAGCCGATTCCCTCACCGCTCGGATTGATGGCGGTGTTGATGCCGATCGCCTCGCCGCGGATGTTCAGGAGTGGCCCGCCGCTGTTGCCGAAGTTGATCGACGCGTCGGTCTGGATGAAGTTCTGATACGAGGGCGCTCCTCCCGCGATGGCGAGATTGCTCCGCCCCTTCGCGCTGATGACGCCGACGGTCAGCGTCCCGTCCAGTTCGCCCAGTGCGTTCCCGATGGCGATGGCCCAGTCTCCGATCCGGATCTCGTCGGAGTCGCCGAGCGGCACGACCGGAAGGTCTCCGCCATTCTCCACCTTCAGCACGGCCACGTCGGTGCCGCCGTCGCTCCCCACGACCTTCGCCCGCAGTTTCCGATGGTCGCTGAGAATGACCATGATGTCGGAGGCGTCGCGAATGACGTGATTGTTCGTCAGCACGTAGCCAGCCCGATCGATGATGAAGCCCGAACCGCTGCTCGGGATCTTCATGCCGCGGTGGGGAGACGGAGGTTCACCCGGAGTTTGCGGCGTCTGCGGCGTCTCCGGGAACATCCGCTTGAAGAAGTCGCCGTAAGGCCCGTCGAAGCGGAATCCCTGACCGTCGGCGCCACCCGCTTCGCGTTTCACTTCGATCGTCACGACGGCCGGAAGCGTCTGGTCTGCGATGACGGTGAAGGGGCTGGAGAGTGGTGTGGAAACGGCGGACCGCTCCTTGGCGGCAAGCATCGCGGTGCCTCCACCCTGGCCGCCGCCGGCGAGGATGAAGCCGCCGACGATGCCAACGGTGAGGAGCGAGCCGGCCACAATAAGCGTCTTGGCGGCACGAACGGTTTGGCGAGGATCCATGCGTTCTTTCTCCCGTATCTGCGGCCCTGGGCCGCCGGTGTCACGACTCCGGCGTCGGGGCTTCGGGATCCGGCGCGTGCGGCGCCTTCTCCGTGGCGGCGCGGAGGTGGGATAGCTCCACCTCCTTGGCCGCGATCGCCGCGTCGACGCCTTCGGCGCGGGCGCGAAGCCGAATCATCTCGGGGTCGCTCTCCAGTGAGGAGAACTCCCCCTTGTTCCACATGCTCAGCGTCCGCTCACCCAGGTCCGCCAGACCGCGCCGGCGCTCCCGGCGGAGCGAAACGAGATCGACGCGGAGAACCCCCTCGTCGTACGCCCGGCGCGCACTCCGGCGGGTCCGGTCGGAAACCGAGCGGACCTCGTCGCGAAAACGGCTCCACATACCCATCGGGCGATTCATCGTATTGTGTCGGTGCAAGTCATTGGCCTGGTGGACTCTAGGAACGAGCGCTGGTGCTGTCAAGCCGGTAGTACCCCCGGCACCGCCAAGGGTTCCCCCGCCTTCCACAAGCCTTCACACGTTGCAGGCCCGGCCCCGGTCCCTATACTGACGCGCCATGCCACCAGAACGACCCGTCTTTTTTATCGCTGACGCCCACCTCGGCCAAGGTTCGCCCGAATCGAACCGTGAGAGGGAGCGCGATCTCCTGGCGTTTTTCGACCACGTGGGAGAGTCCGGCGCAGCGCTTTACGTGAATGGCGACCTCTTCGACTTCTGGTTCGAATACCGTCACGCCATCCCGAAGCGCTTTGTTCGAGTGCTCCTGGCCCTCGGAGCGTTGAAACGGCACGGGACCCCTGTCACGTATGTCGGCGGAAATCACGATTTCTGGATCGGTGATTATCTCCGGCGGGAGCTGGAAATCCCGTTTCACGACGAGCCGGCTGCGCTGGCGCTCCAAGGCCGCCGGGTGCTCTTGGCTCATGGCGACGGCCTGGGGCCGGGAGATGCCGGCTACAAAGTCTTAAAGGGCGTGCTGCGCGCCCCTCTGTCGCGGTGGCTCTATCGCTGGATCCACCCCGACATCGGCATTCCGCTCGCGACCGCCACCTCCCACACCAGCCGGCACCACGCGCCGCGCCGGGAGCGAAGCGAGGAGGAACTGGAGACGCTCTTGGGTGGCCCCTTCTTCGCGGCCGGCCACGATGCGGTGGTTCTGGGGCACTACCACAGAGCGGTTCATCGCCAGGCGGGGGGACGCGACTTCCTGATCCTGGGCGACTGGATGAGCGGGCGAAGCGTGGCGAAACTGGAGGAGGGGCGCTTCACGCTTCTCGAGCGCGCGCCGGGAATCTAGAGCGGCAGGTGCCGCGGCTCTAGAGCTTGGCGCTGATCGAGAAGAGGTGGCTGGAGCCGAGATTCGCGCCAATCGGCAGGAGCGCATAGTCGAACCCAATCCGGCCGCGCGTGATTCCCAGCCCAAAGCTGACATCCTGATCGTCGTAGCCGAACTTCGTTCCCGCACGGAACGCCAACCAGTCGTGGTAGGCGTACTCGCCGCCCAGGTGGAAGCGGCCATCCTCGCCGAGAGCCTTCCGGAATTCCGTCGAGATCAATCCCGTTCCCTGGAGCGCCTTGATCTCGCGGCGATACGCCGCGCCGCCACGAATCGTGCGCGGAAGCGGGAACGATTCCGCCGTGAACTTCGCTTCGCCGCCGATGTTCTGCACCGCCGCGCCGAACGATAGCCCCGTGGAGCCCACCTCGTAGCGGCCGCCGAGATCGAATGCGATGGAGGAGGCACTCTCGTCCGCGATCAGTTCGCGAACGTATCGCACGGCGAGCCCCGCCGCGGCGCCCGGCGCCAGATTCACGCCGTAGCCGAACGTGGCCGCGATGTCGTTGAAACCGAAGTGCCCCGTGAGAATCCCGGTCTCGTCGCGCCGCTCCAGCTCCGACGTGTAGAAGCCGGTGAACGAGGCGCCAAAGGTCCCCCGGCCCAGCGGCAGCGACGCCGCCGCGTACTCCTGGCGGAAATCGTCGAGCCAATCGTTGTGCATGGCGGTGAGGCGGATTCCCTCGTGCGCCGAGGCGAGCCCGGCCGGATTCCAGTGGAGCGCCGTCGGGTCGTCGGCGATCGCGACGTACGCGCTCCCCATGCCCATGGCGCGGGCACCGACGCCGATCTTCAGAAACGCGAATCCGGCCTCTCCGTTCGCAGCATGGGCCAACGGCGCCGCCACGGGGGCGAGCGCAAGGAGCGCCAGGAGGGCGCCGGTCCCGAAGGGACGGGCGATCATTCGATTGGAACGGCTCATCGGTTTCTCCTCGGCCAGGACGACCCGGGACGGTTGCATCAACGGACCACGGCCAGCCGGACCACCTTCACTTCGGTCCCAGCCGGCGAGTTCACTTCCACGCGGCAGATGTAGATCCCGCTCGCCATCGCGGCATGATTCCAGACGACGGCATGCTCGGCGGAGCCGGCGAGATTGGCGCCGCCCACGGGCGGTTCGGCGACGAGCGCGCCCGAAGGATCGTACACCGAGACCCGGACCCCGGTCGCCGGGCCGGTCAGGCGGTAGTGGATCGTACTCGCCCCCTCCCGCGCGGGGTTCGGATAAGCGTACACCTCGGAGAGGATCCGGGTCCCACCCGAAGGAGCGGCGGGGCTGGTCGGAACCGCGGCATTTCGCGTCGGGCCCCGGCGCCACTGGTTCCAGGAGAGTGTCCCCGGACCGACGGCGATGGTGGTGTTCCGAACCACGATCGCGCACTGATTCGAAAGATCGAAGGTCTCGATCCACTCGGCCAGACCGTCCCCGTCGAGGTCGGCCAGGATCGGCGGCGCCGAGGTGCCGGTGCTCCCCAGTTCCGAGAACGAGGGGATCGGATCGCCGTCCGCGCGGTAGGCAACCCGCCTGCCGTCAGGCAATACGGCGATCACGTCGAGCGCGCCGTCGCCATCCACGTCGGCGATCATGGGGGCCCAGACTCCAAGGCTATCGGCAGGGGCCAGCGGATCGCCGGCGCGAACCGGGAATCCGGCGCGCGGCGCGCCGTTCCAGTGCAGCGAAGCCAGGCGGCAATCGTCGCCGGTCTGGAAGAGCTCGGGGTAGCCGTCCCCTTCCAGATCGGCCGCCGAAACCTCGACCGCGCGTCCAACCGTGGTGAGCGCGGCGGGCCAGCCTTGGAGTTCTTCGGTGGAGATGAACGTGGAGGGCGGATCGCCGGGGATGTGCGAGGCGAACACGAAGTGGAAGGCGTGGAACGCTCCGCTCTTGTCCGCCATCAGCGCCTCGTACGTCCCGGCCGCGTCACGATCGAGATTCGCCAGCGTCGGAGGGCCAAAGGGGCCTCCGATCCGGATCATGTAGAGGTCGGCGTTCTCGGGGTCGCGCGGGAGATTCGGGTCGGTGAAGGTCTCCCAGTTCGCGACCGAGATGCCGTTCACGCTCAGATCCTCGCCCGCCACCGTCGCGACGTTGGCGACCACGACCTCCGGAAGTCCGTCCCCGTCGAGATCGGCCGCCGCCGGCGGGTCGTCGGTGGAGCCGCGCATCGGAAGCGTGTAGGTGGTCACCACACCGCCCGCGACCTTTACGGCGGTCAGAAGCGACCCTCCGAGCGGGCTGGAACTCGAACCGAGCACGATCTCCATCCCGCCGATTCCGTCGAGATCGACGAGAATCGGCTGTGCTCGCGTCGGGAACCCACCGCCGCCGACCAGCACGCCGACCGTTCCAACGTTGTTGTCGCCGTCGAGCACTTCGGTCCCATTGGCGTGAAGCGCGTAAATCGTTCCATTCAGCGTCTGGAATACCACCTCGTTCCCCGGCACACCGTCGATGTCTCCGACGCAGGGACTTCCCGCCAGTGGCGAGGGCGTCCCGAGGAACGGCGTCGGCGTGGCGTCCCCGTCCAGGTAGTCCGTCCCATCGGGCCTGAAGATGTAGAGCTCTCCGGGATTGCTGGTCCGGCGCGCGGGCACGATCAGTTCGGTCGTGCCGTTGCCGTCGAGATCGGCGGCCACTGTGGCGCCGACAAGGATGCGCGTGTTCAGGATCTTGGGAAAGCCGGGCCGGTTCCGCGCGATGGCAACGTTGAAACTCATGACGCTGTCGGCGGCGCTGATGCCGGTGATGGAGATGCCGGTGCGGGCGCCGCCGTAGCCATCGGTGGAGGGGTTCGTGTCGGGAGTGAGCGCGTCGCGGCCTCCGCCACGGAAGACGTCCGCGGGGCTCCCGGCGGACAATTCCGTGGGTGGCACGTCGAGATCCTGCACCCCATCCGCTTCCACCAAGTCGACACCCTTCCGCTGCGTGTCGCCGTTCACCACGTTATCGGCCAGACCGGCGGCGACCTTCGCATCGTCCACGTGGTAGACGGTGATGCCGGAGCCGGTCCCCTCGCCCGGAAGGAAGAAATCGAACTCGGCGCCGAGATAGCTATCCGCGTAGAAGTCGAACATGAGGTTGCCGTTCGAGTCGCGGGCGCCGTCCTGATCGTCGAAGTCGAATTCTCCGTCCCGATTCGGATCCTGATCGCGATTCTCCAGGAGGAGATACTCGCTCTGCGACTGCTGGATCAGGATCGCCCGCGGGTGTGGCGCCACGGCGCGATCGAGCCGCGAAATCTGGAATGCGCCGTCCGCCAGGACGCGCTGCGGCACCAGTGCGCCGAGCCGCGCGCGCGACCAGGCGCTGGGGCTGGAAGGAACGAAGCCATTCGCGTTCCAGACGCCGCCGGCCATGATGTCCCACGCGCCAACCCCCTGGTTATTGCCGTTCTCGTCGGGGGTCGTGTCGTAGAGGTCGGGAAGGCCAAGCTGGTGGCCGTACTCGTGGCAGGAAACACCGATCATGCCGAAGAGATAGCCGTCCTGCGTCTCCGACTCGGGTAGCTCCACCGCTTCCTTCACGCGCCACGGCACGCCAGGCGAGATCTCGTCGTTCGTGGGGATCCCGGGAATGCCGCTAGGGTCAGGGAGTATCTGCTCGAAGTCCTGCGGGGTCACGAAAGCCGACCATATCTGCTCGCGGCTGTTGTCGAGCACGTCCGCTTCCTGCCCCTGCCCCGCGTGAAAGATGAGGAGTTCCTTGTTCCGGAAATCGAGCACGGGGTCGGCGGCCGCCACCAGGTCGCGCACCATGAAGACAAGGCGCTCCTGGAAGAGGTCGTCGTTCCCGTAGTAGTTCATCGGCTGGGGGAGCGTGAAGACCGAGTCGGCGAGTGTCGCGTTGATCACGTGGAGCCCGCCGGTCGACTGGCTCCAGTACTGATTCATGAAGAAGAGGATGCGGTTGAAATAGGTCGCGCTCGATTCGATCGGCGTATCGGAGAAGGCGACGCGGATCGCGAGCACGTTGTGCGTGATCTGGGCAGCGAGCGGGGCGCGCGACCCGCCCGTTCCGTCCGGTATGCCCAGCGCCGGGAGCCGCGCGGCGGCAAAGCCCTCGCGGGGACCCTGCGACCCCTGCTTTCCAGGCACGGGAGGCACCGGCTCCGCGGCATGCGCGATCAGGGGAGCGCTGACAAGAAGGGCAGCCGCAGCAAACAGCATCGCGGAAGCGCGTGAACGGAAAGCGGATTGAATCATGGAAGTGGAGCGGAGCGCGCGGAATGGCACTCAGAGAGTGTATCCGCGCGCTCCCGATCCGGTCAATGTCGGCAGCAGGGTTAGCGTCCGCGCCCGGGGCGATCTTCCCGGTCCCGCCCCCTGGCTGGCGGCTCCGACCGGGGCTCCGGCCGACTCCGTTCCTCGGAACGTCCCCGCTCCTCGCGAACCTCGGAATCGTCCTCGCTCTTCTTCGGATTCTCCCGCTCGCGCGCCTCCGGCCTCTGCCTCGGCTCGGGTTCGCGCCTCCGGCCTTCCTCGCGCACTTCCGGCCTCTGCCTCGGCTCGGGTTCGCGCCTCCGCTCCCGCTCGCGGGCCACCGGCGGCGGGTTCGAATCCCGGCCTCCCCGGTCGCGCCGGTCGCGGCGCTCGCGCACCTCGTTCCCCTGGCTCCCCGGCTCCGGCTTCGAGCGATCGCTCCGACGCTCGCGGATCTTCTCGAGCACCTTCTCGCGACGCTCCCGGATCGGAGTCACCTCGTCGCGTCCCTTCCAGAAGCGGCCGGGACGGTAGCGGCGGAGATCCTTGAACTCGGGCGGAGTCTGCCGGCGCGGCGAATCGTCGCGGAGCCGCCGGTCGCGCACCTCGCGCTCCAGGACGAACTTCGTGCGGAGGTTCGCGCCGCCATCAAGCGACGACCAACGTTCCTTCCACGAGCGGTACCGAGTCGGGGCGGTCGCGCGGACCTGATAGTAGTAGCGAGGCCGCGCCAAGCCGACCCGAAGCGGCGCGTAGCGGGCCCAGGTGGCGTCGATCCGGATCTCGATCACGTTGCAGTTGTCGGCGTAGGGATCGAACCAGTAGGTGCGATGGTGACAGTCGGCGCAGACGTAGCGCGGGTACTCCACGCGCCGCTCGAGGTAGAAGTAGGTGTCGGCCGTGGCCACGCGATCTTCGTTGCCGCGAGGCACGAGGCGGCGGTGGAGCCGCTCCATGCCCACGAACGGATCGCCCACGATCACGCCGCTCTCGATGTCGTCTTCCCCCTCGGCGTCGCCGCGATCGCGCGACTCGTCCGAGAGCCCCGGCGCCAGATACCACGGGAGATCCATGAACGGGACCGGGCTCGCCAGCGCCACGACGTATTCCACTCCCTCGGGCCCTTCCGCGACCAGATCGTAGGGATCGTGCCGCGAAGGAACGCGATAGGTCTCCCCTCCCTGCACGTGGACGGGATCGCCAGGACGGAAGGGATAGATCAGGTGGATGTACCCCTCCGTGTCGATGTTGTAGATGAGCATGTAGGCGTCCTGACTGGCGCGGAAGAAGACCTGCATCTTTTCGCCCGAATGGAAGACTCCCCCCTCCTCCTTGTTGATCCAGACGTCGACCGTGAGCTGGCCGCGCCCCGCGGCGACCTGAGTCGCCGCGGAGGCGGCCTGCGGGGCGAAGATTGCTAGCGCGGGGGCGGCCGCGAAAAGCGCCACCACGAGCGCGATTCGAAGCCGAAGTGTCATGGCAGCCTCCGGGCGAGTTCCGGATTGTCCGGGTCGATCTGATAGGCCCAGTCCATCGTCAGGCTTCCCGAACCGCGGGCGATGACCTCGAACTTCGCGTAGTGCCCGTCGCGCGTGTAGACGATGTAGGAGTGTCCGACGATCGCTTCGACGGTGCCGTCCGTGGACCAGCCCGCCGGCGGCGCGAAGTCGACGTCGCGAAGCGCCACGTAGCCGGCGTCCTGGATCTTGGTGTCGAGCGGCGCGTAGATCAGGTAACTGCTCCCCTGCGCGTCGTACCAGATGTCGGTCCGGATGTCGGTCAGGGTCCGATTAACGTAGGCTGAAAAGTCCCAGCCCGCGCTCGCCGGATTGCTGAAGCTGTTTGACAGGACCGCGTCTATCCCCGCGGGCCGCGGCGTGTCGAAAACGTTCTCGAACGACAGTTCCGCGCTCTCCTGGCCTGCGTCGTCGACCGCGGAGACCGCGTAGTAGTAGGTGTTTCCGTTCACGACGCTCTGGTCGACGAGACTCGTGCCCGACGAGGTCCCGATGAGCGTGAAGGTGCCGGTCGGGACATTGTTCCGGAATACTTTGTAGTAGGAGATGTCACTCTCCTGATTCGCACGCCAGTAGATGGTGACTTCCTGGTCGCCGGTAACGCTGTACACCCCGTCCACCTGGAAGGGTCTCACGTCGACCGTGATGATCCGGTCCTTGGTGTCCTCGCATCCGGTCGCGCCGAGAAGTGCCAACGCGGCGAGTCCGCTCAACGTCGCTTTCATGAAGCCATTCATGGTCCTTGCCCTCCTCGTAGAGTTGATCCGGGGGTCGTTCACGCATCATTGATAAGGCAATCGATGTGCCACTCGGAGAAGGCAAGTCGATAAGTCTGTAAACTACAATTTTAGAATAGGTTGCGGAAGTGGTGAATTTGGCTCGGTGGCGTGCGGTGGGTGTGACTGCGGGAACAGTGTGACGGCGCGGATACAGCATTGATCGGGACCGGGGAGCGACTTCATGAGCGGGGCCTGCTTCCGGGGCCAACGAAGAAACGGCGGCACTCCTTTCGGAATGCCGCCGTCATCTTCAAGATTTGAGCCCCGGTCCTGTCAGCTCCTGTCGAGTTACGCGTCTTCGAAAAGGGCCGGTGCCTTTTCTGGCCGCTAACTCATGGCCCAACGCTGACTGGGCCTGCGGGCTCGTTGGAGGTCCCCCCCTCCGGGGACTATGCAAAAGCATTCGACGTGCCATCCTGAGAGGAACCTGTGCGGGAGGTGAAATTAGTCCGTAATACGCATTGGTCAAATGCGTTAACAACTCGACCCTTGGAGCAACTTGTGTCCTCGACGAGGGCTCCGTTGACATCGCATTTGATAGAAACTTGCTAGTTTCGCGGGTCCAAACAAGAAAGCCCATGCGGGGCATGGGCTTAGGTCTATTAAAAGTCTTTATATAACTTCTTTAAGCTCTTTGCCGAATCACCGACCGGCGGTCCAACCGGAAGTTTTTAATTTTCTGAAGCAGAGTCGGATAGCTGAGCGAGAGTTCCTTCGCCGCCTGGAGCTTGTTCCAGTTGTGCCGCTCCAGCGCCTGCGCGATGAGACGCCGCTCCACCTTGGCGACCTCGGCCCGGAGCGTGGCCGGACCCTCGGAGACTTCGTCCTCCACCTTCAGCAACTCCTTGGGAGCAAGCCGAAGGGAGAGCGCGTCGCCGTCATTCGCCATCACGACCATCCGCTTCACGACCTTTTCCAGTTCGCGCACGTTGCCGCGCCACGGGAGCCCGGCAAACGTCCCGATCAGCTCGGGATCGATTCCCCGGATGTCCTTCCCCATTTCAGCGGCGTACCGGCGCGCGTAGTGCTCCACCAGGATCGGAACGTCCTCGGGCCGCTCGCGGAGCGGCGGCACGCGGAAGCAGATGTCGTTCAGGCGGTAGAAGAGATCTTCCAGGAACTCGCCGCGCGCGATCCGCGCCTTGAGATTCACGTTGGTCGCGCATAGGACGCGCACGTCCACCTTGGTTGAGCGGTTGCCGCCGACCGGCCGCACTTCCTTCGTGTCGAGAACTTGGAGAAGTTTGCCCTGAATGGTGACCGAGGTCTTGTCGACTTCGTCGAGGAAGATCGTGCCGCCGTTCGCCTCGACGAAGAGCCCCACCTTATCGCGCACCGCGCCGGTGAAGGCACCCTGCACATGCCCAAACAGTTCGCTCTCCAGCAGATGCTCGGGGAGGGCGGCGCAGTTCACGGTGATGAGCGGCTTCTGGACCCGCGTGCTGGAGGCGTGAATCGCCCTGGCCAGGAGTCCCTTGCCGCTTCCCGTCTCCCCCTCGATGAGGATGGTCGCGTCCGAGGGTCCGACTCGATCGAGCAGCGAGAGGATCTCGAGCAGGTCGGGGCTGCGGGTAACGATGCCATGCTCGTTGGCCGTGCCGAGAAGCCTTCCGCGAAGCGCGCTGTTCTCGTTCGCCAGCTTCTGGCGCTGCAACTCCAAGATGGACATGGCCACGTGATTCGCCAGCACGGCCATCAGATTGATCTCGCGCTGCTTGAAGGCGCCGAACGGGCCGTCCTCGCTTCGATCGAGATAGAGGAAGCCAGGCTGCCCCGAGGGAAGTGGAAGCGGCACGATCGCGATCGTCGTCCGCGGCCCCACGTGGGCTGAGGACGGCAGGTCGCGGAAGCGTTCGTCGGCGCTGGCGCGGCTCGACACGAGCGGTGCCGAGACGAGACGGGGCGTGCCGACGCGGCGATCGATTTCAGTTAGAAGTTCATGGGCCGAGCGCGGCGCGATGCCCAGGGCCCCAACGATTTCCAGGGTGCCAGACGCCGCCGGCGCGGCGACAAAGCCGCGGGTGGCGTTCGTGCGGCGGGCCACGACGGCAAGGACGTCCTGCACGGCGGCATCGGCGTCTCCGCGGCGGAGCACGTCCCGGACTTCCTCGAAGGCGGCGAATTCATTGCTGGACGATGAAGTCCCCTCGATCAGACCCCGTTCGATCTCCGCGCGGAAGTCGTCGATCTCCCGGGCCAGCGCCGGATCGTCCTCGGACGGAACGAGCGAGGAAGCCGAATCGACGTGGATGACCGCTTCGTCCACCAGGCCGCGGAGCAGTTCGCTTCGCGCCAGTTCCAGGAGCGCGCGCGAGGTCCAGGCGGGAACGGCGAGCCCTTCGAAACTGGCGACCGCGCGGCGCAGGAACGCGACCGACTGATCGAGCACGCCGCGCGACTTGCCGCGGCGGGCGCGGCGGCGCCACGAAATGCCAGCGGCGATCTGAAGCCGAGCCAACTCGTAGCGAATGCCGAGCGTGCTGAAGAGCTCTCCGGCCTCGCTCAGCGCGGCCGCGGCTCCGTCCAGGTCGCCCGCTTCCGCGCGGATGAGCCCGTAGAGTCGAAGTCCGCACCCTTCCTCGTAGCGATCGCGCAGCCGGCGCGCCAGGTCGAGCGTTCGGTCGGCATAGCGCGCGGCAGCGTCGATGTTGCCGACGGCGAGCTCGAGATCGCCGAGACGGCGGATGATCTGCACGGTGAGATCCGACTCGGGGGCGATCTGCTCGGAGAGCGCGTAGGTGGTGTCGTAGGCACGGCGGGCAAGGTCGAACTCGCCGCGTTCGGCGAAGATGTCTCCGATCGCCTCCTGGATGACCACGCGTTCCCGGGCGTAGCCGCGCTCTTCCGCGATCGTGAGGGCCTCGCGGCTCAAGGCGAGCGCGGTGCTGTAATCGCGGCGGCGGCGGCGGACGATGCCAAGGCAGTTCGTGGAGCGGGAACGCCCTGGCTGGTAGCCCATCTCGGTGTAGACGTTCAGGGCACGCTGGTAGTGCTCCTCGGCCAGGTCTAGTTCGCCCAGCTTCTCGTGAACAATACCGAGATTGTGGAGGAAGGTCGCCGAGTCGAGGAAGAACCCGGCGCGTTCGCCGATGCGCAGCGCTTGCTCCAGGAAGCGGGCCGCTTCCTTGAACCGGCACTGATTCTTGTGCACCAGGGCGAGGTTGTTGTAGGCCGCCATCATGCCGGCGGGATAGCCGGCGCGGCGGAAGGTGGCGATGCTGCTCTCGAAATGCTCGCGCGCCGTCTCTCCGTCTCCAGTCCGCAACGCGACCAGGCCAAGCACGACTTCGGCACGGCCCAGGTCGATGTGATGGCTGGTGTCTCGGAGGAGGCGGTAGCCGAGGCCGGCGGAGCGGTAGGCCGCGCGATATTCGCCGCGATCCTGAAGCACCATCGCCAGGCTGACCGAGAGGCGTCCGACCTGCTCCCTGGTAACGTGGGGGCGAAGCCGTTTGTGCAGATCGTGAAGGGCATCGACCGCTTCGGACAGATCTCCACGGTGCCGCAGACACTCGACGATCCGGAAGCCGATGCGGAGCATCACTTCACGGTTCGCCGCGTCTGCCCGACACGCTTCGAAATCAAGCGCGCGGCGATAGTACTCGAGGGCAACCTGGAAATTCTCGGCGGCGAAATAGAGGTCGCCGAGTTCCTGTGCCCGCTCGTCCGCGACCGCGGGCGGAGCTAGCTCCACCCGCGGCGCGGGGCTCGCGGATTCCCTCGAGGGGCTATGGTCGCGGTCCTTGGGGACGATCCCGTCCATTTCCGGCCCTCATGAACGAAGTTCGGAGATTGGGCTTCTGAACGGCGATCGCGTCGAACATCGGCGCGTCGCTACCTGCTCCAGCTAGTCCCGAACCCCCAGCGCACCAACGACAGGTAAGTCCTCCAAATGCTCCACGTCCGTTGGCTGGTCACCGTCACCGTCGTCTGACGACTAGCGTCATACGTCGTCTCGCCGATCCATCGCGCCTTCACAACGGTGCCATCACCGTCACCCTTGATGGGGCCTGGGTTGTTCGGATTGTCTGGATCCTGATCCCAGTTGTAAGGTTTCGCGAAGGACTGCGAGGGTGTGACCGCCGGGAGGGCGCAGAGCAGGGCGAGGACAATCCCCAGAAGCAGGATGCGTTGTGTGACCCGGATCCTCATTCCTTGCTCCTTGTCGAAAATCGACGCCGGCATATCCATCGATTCTCGTTCCTGAGTACGGAGGGTTCGGTTGCGGGCGACGTGATTTCGAATGCGATACCGAAATCGTGGAGGGACATCCCCGCGAAGGGGCGGCCTCCCGCCTACGAACATTTCCGCTAGTGACACAGAATACGATGGCCGTGGCCAACTGTCAAGAGCGGAGTACCGCTAAAGTGCTAGTTCCCTCGGATTTCCGGCCGAATGGCGCGAACTCTACCGGCCCATCGCACGCCGGGCCTCGCTCAGGACCAGACCGTAGCGGAGTCCCCGGGTCGAGACGAAGAGGCCGCCGACCGGGAAGCGCGTGACGAACTCCGAGAGGATGACCGAGCCCGCCGGGATGATGTCGGCGCGGCCCCGGCTCACGCCGGGAAGCTCCCGGCGGAGTTCCAGCGGGGTCGAACAGAGTTCCTTTTCGATGGCCAGCACCCGCTCCTGGCTCAGGAAGTGATTCTCGATCCGGGATGGATCGTACTTGGCGAGCCCCATGTCGAGCGCCCCGAAGGCGGTCACGGTCCCCCCGACTCCGACGGCCCGCTCCACCGGTCCGGCCCCAAATTCGGCCAGCCGCTCGGCAAAAGTCTGCCGGACCAGGTTTCGGACGGCCTCGAGTTCCTCTATTAACGGAGGGTCATTGTGGATGAGCCGCTCCGTGAGGTGAACGCAGCCGAGCGGAAGGCTGATCAACTCCCGGCCTTCGTCCCCTGAGCCGACGATCACCTCGGTGCTTCCGCCCCCGATATCGACGACGACGGTGGCCCCGCTCTTTCCAGCAAGACCGCTCGAAACGGCCAGGAAGACGAGGCGCGCTTCCTCCTCCCCGGAGAGAATCTCGACCGGATAGCCGACGCGTTCGGACAGGCGGGCGGCCACGTCGGGGCCGTTGGTGGCGGAGCGGAGCGCGCTGGTGCCGGCCACGCGAATGTGGCTGGCCCCGCTGTATTCAGCTTCCTGGACGAAGCGTTCCAGGCATTCGAGGGTGCGGAGAATAGCCGGCTCGTCGATGACGCCGGTTCGGTCTAACCCCTCTCCCAGACGAGAGATCTCCCCCATCCGGTGAGCGGTTCGAAGGCGGTGTTGGGGGTCCACGTCGGCGACGAGCAGGCGGACCGAGTTGGTGCCGATGTCGACCGCGCCGATGCGGACAGTGCTCTCGGTAGGACCAGGCGTGGCTCAAGCCCTCTCGCACGAAGCAGCGTCGCCGTCAGCCGTTGGTTGACGGCGGGAACGGCCGGACCGTAGCATAGGGGCCTATGACTGTAAAGCCGGAACCCATTATCCTGTCGCAAAATGGCGGCCGAAACGCCGCCCCAGACCCTCGCGAGGACCTGCTGGGACTCTCCGTGCAAGACCTGGAGAGGACGCTTCTCGCGCTGGGGGAGAAGCCGTTCCGCGGCCGGCAGGTCGCCGAATGGCTCTATGGCCGGGGCGCGCGCGACTTCGCCACGATGAAGAACTTGCCTCAGCCGCTCCGGGCGAAGCTGGATGAGAACTACCGGATCGGATCGCTGCGCGAGACGACGCGCCGGGAGACACCTGACCGGAAGACGCGAAAATTCGCGCTGACGCTGGCGGACGGCGGAATCGTGGAGTCGGTCTACATGTCGACTCCGAAGCGTGTCACCTTCTGCCTATCGTCGCAGCACGGTTGCGGCTTCGCCTGCCGCTTTTGCGCCACCGGCCGCATGGGACGGGGCCGGAATCTGACGGCGGGTGAGATCTTGGAGCAGGCGCTACGCCTCCGGCGCGAACTCCCCGCCGGCGTGAGCGACTTCAACGTGGTCATGATGGGAATGGGTGAGCCGCTGGAGAACTACGATGCCGTCATCACGGCGCTGGGGTTCCTCACCATGCCGGCGCCGATGGGCATCGGAATCACAGCCAAGCGGATCACGATCTCCACGGTCGGCCTGGTGCCGCAGATCATGCGGCTGGCCAACGAAGGGCATCGCTACCGGCTGGCCGTTTCGCTCCATGCCGCCACGGACGCGGCGCGCTAGAAACTGATGCCGGTGAACCGGACTTTCCCGCTGGCGCCGCTCATGAAGGCGGTGAAACACCACGTGGAAGTGACGGGCCGGCGCGTCACCTTCGAGTACATCCTGATCGAGGAGATCAACGACTCGGTCGGCGACGCGGCAAAACTCGTCCGGCTGGTGGGTCAGATTCCCTGCAAGATCAACCTGATCCCCTACAACCCGATCGGACCGGGGAAATTCAATCGCCCCTCCGCCGAGAGGATCCAGCGATTCGTCGACTACCTCGGGCCGCGCGTGGCCGCGGTGACGGTGCGCTACAGCCAGGGTGTCGACATCGGCGCCGCCTGCGGGCAGCTGGCCGGCATGGCGGAGGAGCCGCCGCGCTAGAGCGCGGAACTCGCAATGTTTCGGACGCTGCGCGGGCGGCTCCTCGCGCTCTTCTTCCTCGTCGCCCTCATCCCCAGCCTCGGCCTCACTTTCGCGGTCACGCAGTACCTGGCCAAGAGCCTCGCGGCACTTCGGAATCCCGAGACCGAACGGGCGCTGGGGCAGTCGCTCGAGGTGATTCGCCAGGGAATCGAGCGGCTGGGAAGCGACGCGCGGCAGCACGCCGAGGTGCTGGCCCTCGATGACGAGACGATCAGGCTCTTCCAGGCCAAGCAGTTCGTGGCGCTGGAGCGCTTCCTTCGCGAGGAGGCGCGGAGCCGCGGTCTCGACTACATCTGTCTCTACGACGTGAGCGGAGAAACGGAGCGGCGCCTCTTCGGCGCGCGCCTGGGCCCCCGCATCACGCTCCCCACGCCCGACCGTGCCTCGCTGATAGGAGCGCGCGAGGAGGGCGGCATCGTCTCGGGCGGCGACGTGCCGCGGCAGGTGAGCGGCGTCGTAGCTCTCGGCTCGAAGCACGTGGTCCTAGCGGGCTATCAACTCGACCCCGAGGTCTCCTCCGAAATCGAAGCGCTGCAGAAGAATCTCACCATGTATCGCCGGCTTGGCATCTACACCTCCCTCTCCCAGCGCGGACTCTGGATCTTTGCCGCTCTCTGGACCGTGATTCTCGGCCTCGTCTCCTTCGCCCTGGCTGTCGCCGTCTCGCGCGGCATCGCGCATCCCGTCCTGGAGCTTCGCTCCGGCATGGAGCGCGTCACGCAGGGCGACCTGGACCATCGGGTGGCGCCGCGCGGCACGTCGGAGGTGCGATACCTGGGCCGGGCGTTCAACCGGATGGTGGAGGAGATTCAGTCGTCGCGCCGCGCGCTCCTGAAGGCGGAACGCCTGGCGGCCTGGCGCGAGGTGGCGCGCGCCGTCGCCCACGAGATCCGGAATCCCCTCACGCCGATCCAGTTCGCGCTCCAACGCCTGCAGGAGGAGTCCAAGCGCCCGGAGGGGCCGCGCGCCGAGGTCGTGCGCGAGAACTCCGACTCGATTCTGCGCGAGGTCCGTTCGCTCCAGGAATTCGCCACCGCCTTCTCCTCGGTGGCGCAGCTCCCCGAGCCGAAGTTCCAGTCCTGCGACCTCTCCGCGCTTGTCGAGGACGTGGCGCGCCTCTACCGCGGAAGCACGCCGGTCACATTCCGCGTTGAGGCGGAGGCGTCCGTTCCCGTAGCCTGGGCCGATCCGGGCCAGATCCAGCGCGTCCTCGTGAACCTCATCAAGAACGCGCTCGACGCCATGGGCGGACGGGGCGAGATCACACTGCACGTGCGGCGCGACGACGCGCCGGGCGGCGGCGTACTCCTGGAAGTTTCCGACAGCGGTCCGGGAATGGACCCCTCCACATTGGAGCGGGCAGGACACCCGGGCTTCACCACCAAATCGAGCGGGAGCGGATTGGGCCTGACCCTGGTACAACGAATCGTGGAACAGCATGGCGGCCGTTTCACCCTGACGTCGAGCCCCGGCGCGGGCACGCGCGCCACCGTCGCCCTCCCGTCCACGCCGGACGCGGGCACCTCGGCCTCCCCCGCCGGCGCGGAGCCTGACCGATGAGCGGCACGCCGAAGACGCGCGTTCTCGTTGTGGACGACGAGCCGTCGATCCTCCTTGAAATCGCGGGGACCCTGAAGCGCCACTACGACGTCCTCACCGCCACCAACGCGGAGGACGCCGAGAAGATCCTCACGAGCGAACGTGTCGACCTCCTCCTGACCGACCTCCGCCTACCGGGCAAGGACGGCCTCGCCCTCCTGGAAGCGGCGAAGGCCGCCATCCCCGATCTCCCGGTGGTCCTTCTTTCGGGCCACGGCACGATTGAGGAGGCGGTGAAAGCCATCCGGCTCGGTGCGGCCGACTTTCTGGAAAAACCGTTCGGACCGGAGCGGCTCCAGGTCACGGCGGAGCGCGCTCTGGAACTCCGCGCGCTGCGCCGCGAGAACGAGCGGCTTCGCGAGCGGGTCGGCGGCGTGGACGAGATGATTGGAAAGGGCAAGGTCATCGAGCAGATCCGCGCCGAGATCGCCAAGGTGGCAAAGTCCGACGCAAAGGTCTTCGTCACCGGCGAGTGCGGCTCGGGCACGGAGCGGGTCGCCCGCGCCATACACCGCTTGGGCGCGCGCGCCCGCGGCCCCTTCGAGAAGATGAACTGTGCCGCCCTCCCCAAGGACTTGGTGGAGAGCGAACTCTTCGGTTACGAGAAGGGCGCCTTCACGGGCGCCACGCAACTGAAGCGAGGGCGACTGGAAGCGGCCGACGGCGGCACGTTGTTCCTGGACGAAGTCGGCGACATGAGCCTGGAGACGCAGGCAAAGTTCCTCCGCGCGATCGAGACAGGCGAAATCGAGCGTCTTGGCGCGACCAGGACGATCTCGGTCGACGCGCGCATCGTCTCGGCGACGAACAAGGACATTCCCGCCGAGATCCAGTCGGGAAGATTTCGCGAGGACCTCTACTACCGGCTAAACCTCGTACCGATCAATCTCGCGACGCATCGCGCGCGCAGGGACGACGTGCCGCTCTTGGTGGTGCACTGCGTGGCGCGCTTCAGCGCGGAGCATGGGCGCCCGCCGCGCGTGGTGACGCCGGAGGCGATGGAGCGGCTCTCCCGATACGGCTGGCCGGGAAACATCCGCGAACTGAAGAACCTGATCGAGCGGCTCCTCATCATGACCGACGGGGAGTCGATCGGACCGACCGAGGTGGAGGAGGTCCTACCGCCCGACGACGAGGACGGCCCGCCAAGCGAGATCAAGCAGGCACGCGATAAGGCCGAGCGCGACACGATCCACTCCACGCTTCGCCAGTGTGACTGGAACGTGAGCGAGGCGGCGCGCCGGCTCGGCATGGACCGCGGCTACCTCCATCGAAAGATCAAGCGCTATGGCCTTACGCGCGACGCGTCGAGTGCCTGAGATGAAGTACGCGCGGGGAGCGGCTCCGCTGTTCTTCCTGCTACTGCTGGCCGCGTTCGCCCCTGCCTGCGCCTGGGCTTATGAGTACGTCCCCGTGGCGCAGCCGGCCGAGTGGGAAACGCTCTCCACGGGCCTTCCCGAGGAGTATCGCCTTGGTTTCCTCCCCGGTTTTCGCTACAACCGCGTCGACGGGCCGGCTCCCACGGCCGGCCTGACGGTTCGGAACGAAGTCGATCCGCTCCCGCTTCTCCGCGCCCAGGCTGCCTACGCCATCTCGCGAGATCGGCTCCTGGCCGAATTCGGCGCCGACCTGCCGCTTGGGCGGCGACGCCGGTTCACGATCGGGGCGAGCGCCTACCGGCGCACCGCCAGCGAGGACGCCTGGATCGTGAGCGAGGTGGAGAACACGATCTTCGCGCTCCTCTCGCGAAAGGACTATCGCGACCATTACGAAGCCGAGGGTTTCGAGGGGCATCTCTTGTTCGAGCCGGGCCGCGACGCCGGATTCTCGGCCGGCCTGCGCCTGGAGGACCACCGTCCCCTCGATGTCGAGACGCGTGTCGCCGCCTGGGGCGTGGACGATCTCTTCCGCGAGAATCCCGCCATCGACCGTGGCGAGGAAGGGCTCGTGTGGGGCGCCATCCGTGTCGGGCCCGCCGTCATCCCTTCCAAGGGAGGCTCGCGATTCGTAGCCCGCTACGAACGCGCCGGCGCGCCGATGAAGCGGGACTTCGACTATGGCCGCCTCCAGTTACAGGGAGTCCTTCGCCACCGGCTTGGACGGGGCCATGGCCTCCGTGCCCGCGCCATCGTCGCCACCACGCGTTCCGGGCGCCTCCCCGCGCAGAAAGTCTGGGATCTGGGCGGCATCGGAACGCTTCGCGGCCAGCCCTTCAAGGTGGTGAGCGGCGACCAGTTCTACCTTTTGAACGCGGAATATTCGTATCTCTTCTCGAAGAACCTCCATGCGCTTCTCTTCGCCGACTGGGGGACGGCATGGTTCGGTCGCGGCGGCTGGGGCGAGTCGCGCCCCATGCTCGACGGCGGCATCGGCGTTCGCATCGCCGAAGGCCCCGCGACCATCACGCTGTCGCGGAATCTTCAGCGAGGCGACGCGCCACTCCTGGTGGGCGTTCGCCTGGGGGCCATGTGGGAGTGAGGCCCCTCTCGGAGCGGCGTCGCAGGGGTACCGCGCCGGCGCTTCTTGCCGGGATTTTCCTGCTAACCGCTGTGGCCGCGCCGCAATCCGCGATCGCGGGGAACGACATGGGACTCGCGATCGATTCGGTGGAGCGCGTGGGCAACGCCATCTGCGTCTCCTACCACGCCGATCAGCCCTTCACGCCTCGGCTGGAGGATCCGCTCCTTCGCGGCATGCCGGCCACGATCACGTTCGAGGTGGGGGTTTGGCGGAAGCGCTCGCTCTGGTTCGACAAGCTCATCGTGGCCTATCGGAGCGAACACAAGGTGGCATTCGACCCCTGGGCGAAGAACTTTCGCATTCGCTCGGGCTTGAATCCGCCCCTGACGCGAAGCGTCGCGAACCTCGACTCGGTGCGGACGACTCTCTTCGCGGCACGCCGCCTTCCGGTGGCGCGCGTTTCCACGCTCAACTCCACCGCGGCCCATTACGTCTCGGTGAAGATCGTCATCCGCCCGCTCTCGGCTGACGATCTCGGCGAGATCGAGGATTGGCTCTCGGGCAGCGACCCGAACGACGGCGGCGATCGGGGCCTGCCGGCCTATCTCCTCGAGTGGGCGGTGAAACTCTCGGGACTCGGCGACCGCTCCGCGCTGGCGAAGGGGCCGCGGTTCGTCCCGGGGCTCCTGCACGCCGAGCCGTAGTTCGCTACGGCGCGTCCGACGTTCCATCCTGTGGCGGTGCCGTCGTCGGACCGGCCGGGCCCGGCGCCGGCGCGGTAGGCGGCGGCGGAGTCGTGGAGCCCCACTGATTCCCCATGCTCGCCGAGAATCCACCGTAGACGCGACCCGTGCCTTTCCCGAACCGCCCGCCGACAAGCGCGCCCAATCCTGCCGTCGCGATGATGAACCCCAGAAGCCCCGCCGCGAATCCGAACGCCATCCCGACCGGGTGGAAGGCGAAGAAGCTGAGCGCTCCGACCACTTCCGCGGCAGCCTTGAGCGCCGCGATCAAGAGCACGCCCGCGGCGATCGCCAGAAGCGGCTTCGTCCCGACACGGTTGCCGAAGACCCGCCTGCCGAGGAACATAGCACCCGTGAGGTAAGCCAGGAACGCCGCGTAGATGGCGCCCATCACGATACCGATCACGCCCAGGATCAGCGCCACGATCAGAAGCAGGGCCACCGGAATGCCGATGATCGTGATGCAGAGGATCACGATCGCGATGACCCCGGTCAGGACGAGCGCGATGATTCCGACCGGAATCGCCAGCACCAGAAGCACCCAGCCCAGGAGTCCCAGCGCCATCGACCGGCCAAATCGCTCGTGCACCACGCCCGCCGCGTGTTCCAGCCGTTCGCGGAAGAGCAGAAGCGAGATCCACGCCAGGAAGAGCGTGATCATCAAACCCACGAGGAGTTCAATCAGCCAGGCGCCGGTGCCGAGAAGGCCGGCCGCGCCGATCACGGGCCACATCCGGTTCATATGTCCGAAGTCGAGCTTGCCGACCGAGACGTCGCTGCCACCAACGCTCGCGCTGTCGCTGGTCTGAACGCCGCCTCCCAGGCTGACCGCATCGCCCTCGACGACGCCCTTCCCCTTGATGTGGACGGTTCCGCCCACGGAGATACAGTCGCCCTTCACGCGTCCCAGCACGGTCACCGACCCGCCGATCGCGACCACGTCGCCATCGATGACGCGTCCCTCGGAGATGGTGATGTCCTCACCGAAGCGGACGAGATCGTTACCCTCGGAGTGATCGAAATCGGGCGGATCCGGCGGCGTGGGCGGCTCCGGAGTGGTCGAGGCCGCGCCCTTCGCGGTGGCCGAAGCTTTCCCGGCCTCGCGTTTCGCGCGTTCGATCGCACGGTTCACCTTTTCGCCGACGCGAGCCTTCGTCGCGGCCGAAGCATCCTCTCGGACACGGACATTGAACCCGCTCTCATCGGAAGAGGCCGAATCAGCGGTGCTCTTCACGGTCGTCGTCTGCGCCACTCCAACGGAATACGGAGCGAGGAGTGCGAACGACAGAACGAGCAGGGCGATATGAAAACGGAACGACATCGGAGCACGCGCGATACGCATCCAGGAATTAAAGCGCCAGGCACGCATGGCCGATCCCTCCTTCCTGGCGGCGGGACGGTCGCAGAAGCAGGTAGAGCGCGACGCCCAGGGTCAACAGCACGAGTCCGGTTGCCTGCGCTTCCGGCGAGCGGAGCGAGACGAACAGGGCGCGGGGAATAGCGGCGAGCGCTTCCATCGAGAGCCAGACCTGGCGCGCGATGGGCTCGTAGAACGTCACATCGAGCGCGATCCGTTTCGGAATCGCGATCATCCCCTCCACGCCGAAATCGAGAGCGCGGGCGAGGGCCGAAGCCGGATCGGGGAGTCCCCACTGCTTCGCGATGCTCGGCCAGAAGACGAGTCCGCCGATGGTGCCGGCGAACGAGAGGGCCAGGGCTCCGGCGCCGAAGCGGGCCCAGCGGGCGCGCGCGCGGTCGGGAGCGGTGATGGCGCGAAGGACGCGATCCTCGAGTCCCGCGGGAACCTCGATCGCAGGCAGCGTGGCGACGCGGCGCGCGACGGCTCGATGGAACTCCAGCGTCGCCCGGCAGCGCGCGCACCCTTCCAGGTGCTGATCCATCACGCGCGACACCGCGGCGTGGAGCATGCCGCCGGCGTGGGCCGTCAGCTCTCGTTCGCAGGCTTCGCAGGTCAGGTTGGTCTTCACGTCGTCGTTCCTCGAGAGTTGAGTCTGCGTCGCAGGATCTCGTGGGCCCGGTGAAGTCGCACCTTCACCGTGCCGAGCGGTATCCCCATGGTCTCGGCGATCTCGTCGTAGGGCATCTCCTCCCGGTATCGCAGGTGGAGAATCGCCCGGTAATGCTCCGGCATTTCAATCAGCAGCGCCTCGAACCGTTCCGCGGCCCACTCGAGCCGCATTCCCTCGTCCGGTCCGGGCCCGGTGTCGGCCGGCTCGATGGTCGGACCGTCCACGTCGGAGAGGTCCTCGAAGGAGACGGGCCGCCGCTTCCGGCGCCGGATCGCGTCGAGCGAAAGGTTCGACGCGATCTTGAAGATCCAGGATCGAAACGGACGTTCCGGGTCGTAGGAAGCGAGGGAGCGCAGGACGCGAATGAAGGTTTCTTGCGCGACCTCCGCCGCATCGTCCGCGCTTCCCGTGATTCGCCAGGCTAGATTCACCACCGGGGCTTGATACGCCCGGACCAGCTCACGGTAAGCCCGCTCGTCCTTCGCCAGACACCGCCGGATCAGGTCCCGTTCGTCGGTCGCCATTTACCGGCTATCCATGTCGGGACGGTCACGTTCTGTACGCCGTTGAGAGGGGCGAGGTTTCGCCATCCTGGGGGCCTCCGGGGCGGCCAAGGAGCCTTCACGGCTCACTCCGGCCTTACGCGGCCGCAACGTAGGGTTCCCTCTGGGGTCCGTCAAGGCTTTTCCCTTGACGCCACACGACTTGAGCGCCTAGCGTCCGGTCCGTCATGACTCAGATCATTTCCGTTTTCGCGCGCGAAATCCTCGACTCCCGCGGGCAGCCGACCCTCGAGGTCGACGTCGCCCTCCAGGGTGGCGCTTACGGCCGGGCGGCGGTCCCCTCCGGGGCCTCGACCGGGTCGCGGGAGGCGCTGGAACTCCGCGACAAGGACCCCAAGCGGTACCTCGGTAAGGGTGTCACGCGGGCGGCCCAGAACGTGAATGAGATCGCGGCCTCGCGGCTGGTCGGCGAAGATGCATCCGACCAGGTGGCCATCGACCGTCTCCTCATCGACCTGGACGGCACGCCGAACAAGGAGAATCTCGGCGCCAATGCGCTCTTGGGCGTCTCGATGGCTTGCGCGCGCGCGGCCGCCGATGCCCACGGGTTGCCGCTCTACCGCTACCTCGGCGGGGCGAACGCCAAGGTGCTTCCAGTTCCGCTCATGAACGTCGTGAACGGCGGGGCGCATGCGGACAACAACCTGGACATTCAGGAATTCATGATTGTGCCGCTCGGCGCGCCCAGTTTTTCTGAAGCGCTCCGCTACGGCTCCGAGATCTTCCATACGCTGAAGAAACTCCTTCACGAGAAGGGACTCGTCACCGCCGTCGGTGACGAGGGCGGCTTCGCTCCGAATCTCGGCAGCAACGCCGAGGCGCTCGACTTCCTGGTGCGCGCCATCGAGAAGGCCGGCTACAAGCCGGGCCAGGACGTGGCGCTGGCGCTCGACGTCGCGGCGTCGGAGCTGTGGGACGACGGAACGTATCACCTCGACGGAAAGAAGGGACTAACTTCGAGCGCCCTGACCGACTATTTCGAGGGCCTGGTGAAGCGCTACCCGATCGTCTCGATCGAGGACGGCATGAGCGAAGGTGACTGGGCCGGTTGGAAGGAACAGACCAAGCGGCTCGGCGGGACGACGCAGATCGTCGGCGACGACGTCTTCGTGACCAATCCAGAAATCTTGAAGAAGGGGATCGAAGAGGGTATCGGCAATTCGATCCTGATCAAGCTGAACCAGATCGGCACCATCACGGAGACGCTCGACGCCATCGAAATGGCGAAGCGGGCCGGCTACACGACCGTCATCTCGCACCGCTCCGGAGAGACCGAGGACACCACGATCGCCGATCTGGCCGTCGCGGTGAACGCGGGTCAGATCAAGACCGGCTCCCTGTCGCGGAGCGACCGGATCGCGAAGTACAATCAGTTGCTCCGGATCGAGGAGCAGTTGGCGGACGAAGCGCGCTACGCCGGCGCGGGCGCCTTCCGGCGCGTCGCATGATGCGCTCCCCCTATCAGACGCCCCAGGACGAGCCGCCCTCGCGGTTTCTACGACGCCGCCCCGAGGAACGGCGGAAGCTTCGCTACGTCTACCTTGGATTGGGCCTCGTCGGCGCCTGGCTTGCCTATTCGTACATCCTCAGCGACACGGGGCTGCTCCGCATCGCCATGCTTCGGCGCGAGAACGGATCGCTGCAGGAGAGGCAGGCGGTTCTTTCCGAGCGGGTCACCGATCTCGAAAGGCGCAGGAAAGAGCAGGCGAAGGATCCGCTGCTGGAGGAACGAGTCGCGCGAGAGCGCTTCCATCTCGTGAAGAAGGACGAGATCGTCTACCGCTACGAAGAATCCGCTTCCGACACGCTTCGCTAGACTACCGCCCCCGCGGGAATGGGCTTTACAGAGGAGCCCGAATGGGAGAGTATACGCCTGCGGGGTGGAGCAGCCTGGTAGCTCGTCGGGCTCATAACCCGAAGGTCAGAGGTTCAAATCCTCTCCCCGCAACCATATCGAAAGCAGGGCCGGGAGCGATCCCGGCCCTTTTTGTTTTTCTGCCAAGCCGTCTGCCCCACCAGGCCCGTCCTACGGAGCCGTGAGCCCATCGCGCAAGTAGGCGCGGAGTGCCGGCCCCTCGCGCTCGCGAATCCCGGCGCACTCGGTCACCGACTCGGCCATCTTCAGGAGCTCCGCTTCGGACCCCGCCGGCAGATGCGCCGGGTCGGCGAAAAAGGCGCGCGCGGCTTCGAGCCGCGTGAGGTCGCAGCCCGACGCGAACCAGGGAAGGTAGATGGCGTAGAGCGCGGGGATCCGCTTCACGATCTCGTCGTAGTGCTGCGCGACCCAGTTCCAGACCTCGTCCTCGTGTTCCGGCCGGCCGCCCAACGCGCTCAAGAAACTGGGGTGCTCCTGCGGTTTCAGCGGTCCGCTCTGCTGGTAGGCGAACGCGCGCGCGCGAAGTTCGGGAGACTGGAAGGAGCCGATCGCCGTCAGGAGCCGGCCGCGATCCGATGGAACGGGGTCTCCCTCGAATCGCTTGCAAAAGGCGTCGAAAAGTTCGGCGTCGCCGCCCAGCGCGGCGATTCGGAGCGCGGGCCCCTGCATGGAAGGGTCGACGGCTTCCCCTTCGAGATAGCGAGCAGCCTGTTCTCGGGCGTACGTGTGGAGCGCGGCATCCTGTCCGTCCTCCGCCAGGATGGAGAAGAGCACGGGGCGAAGCGAGGAAACCGCCGGAGCTTCCCCGGGCTTCGCCTCGAGGCCGATCCGCTTCAGCGACCCGCCCAGCACGCGGCGGACGTACTCGGAGAATGAATCGCGAAGATCCTCCGTAACGAAGAAGGTGCGGATCGCCTTCACGCCGTCCGCCACCGCGGTGACGACGGAGGGGTCGGGATCGTCGCCGAAGCCGAGGAGCAATTTCGCGTACTCGTCGCCAGGGAGCGCGCCACCCATCAGGAGCGCGTTGGCGTTGAGGAGAAAGCCGTACCGTTCTCGTGGCGTCAAGACCTGGACCGCGTTGTCCGCCAGCCGCGTCATCGCACCGCCTTCGACGCGCCAGCGATAGTAGCCGTCGTGGCCGGAATTCATCTGGATCCACGCCGGCGGCGCGTCGAGACCGGGCAGTTTCACGGCGAGTTCCGTGTCCGTGAGAAGCACCTGGTGCTTCATCACGCCCTGCGGCGTCGGATACATCATCGACACCGGAATCTGCCAGCGGCGCGCGACCGAATCTTGAAGCCCGTGATTGAGGAACCGCTCCTGGCGAAGCCGGATTCCGCCGTCTCCGCTCAGTTCACCGCGCACGAGTGGGATTCCCGGTTGGTTGAAGTAGGTCGTCCCCAGCGCGCCGACGTCGCGTCCGGATGCCATCGACAGCGCGCGCCAGAGGTCCGCCTCGACGGCGTTCCCCCACTCGTGTTCTTTCAAGTAGGCAAGAACTCCGCGACGGAAGCTCTCGGGCCCAAGCCACGACTCCATCATCTCGAGGACGGCCTGCCCCTTCTGGTAGGTGAGCGCGTCGACGGTGGAGAGGAGATTCGCGACGGTTTCCACAGGCTGGCGAATGGTGCGCGCCGTAAGGCGGGAGTCCGCCGTGTAGGCCTCTTCGGTCGCCGCCAGGTCGGAGACGTTGGTATCCAACTCGGGATAGACCTCGATGACGATCTTGTCACCCATCCACTCGGCGAACGATTCGTTCAGCCAAAGATCGTCCCACCACGCCATGGTCACCAGATCACCGAACCACATGTGGGCCAATTCGTGCGAGGTGAAGCGGGCGAGTTGCCGTTGCTGCGACACGCTCATGCTCTTCGGGTCGAAGAGGAGAAACTGATCGGAGTAGGTGATGGCGCCTGGGTTCTCCATGGCGCCGTAGGTGTATTCGGGCACCGCCAGGAGATCGAGCTTCTCGTAGGGATAGGGGCGTCCGAAGTAGCGCTCCAGCGCCGCCAAGATTGGCGGCACCATGGCCACGACAGGTCCCGTGAGGTGGCTCTTCCCCTTCACGGTCGCGATGCGAGTGGGGATCGAGGTCCCCGACACGGGCGTGAACTCGAGGCTTCCGACGGCGATGGCGAGGAGATAGGACGGAAGCGGCTTCGTCTTCCGGAACGCGATCGTGCGCTTTCCCTTCTCCACGCGGTCGCTCACGATGGGCGAATTGGTCACCGCTTCCTGTCCTGCCGGAATCGTGAGCGTGAACTGGTAGGGGATTTTCACCGACGGCTCGTCGAGGCAAGGGAACGCGGCGCGGGCATCGCACGCCTCGAACTGCGTGAAGGCATACCAGTCGGCGCCGACCTTCAGCCGGTAGAGCGACGAGGCGCGCTGGTCGAAGTCGTTCGTGAACGCGATCTCGAGCGTGTAGCGCCCGGGAGCGATCGGCTTGCCGTCGGCCCGGGCGGCTCGTGTGAATCCTTCGCCGTCCTCGGCTCCGGCACGAAGCGCGGTGACGCCGCCCGAACCCCGAAGCGTGATCGCTCCCAGGCGGAGTTGCTGCGCGTGGAAGGCGAGGTCGGGGCGAGACTTCGAAACGGTCAACTCGATCCGCACGGAGCCGGAGTAGTCGGCCTGCGACGGATCGAGTTCGAGTGCGATGGTCTGCGAGATGGCGCGCACGTCGAGCGGCAGCCGTTCGATGGCGGCTCGAGAGGTCGACGCGTGGAGGAGGCAGAGAACGATCGCGATCGTGGCGATGACCCGTGCGTTATGGAGTCTCGGGCGCTTCAAGATGGACTCAGAACAGGTCATCAGAACTCCATTCGGAGGAATCGGCGACGTCGAGTTCGGAATCCTCGCACATTCGAGGGGACCCGGCACCGGGAAGGATGGCGTGATATAGTCATAAGGTTGAATTCAAAGGTCAGGGCGGCCCAACAGACATCTTGATAAAGGAGTGCTAAGGCTATGTCCTTAAACAATTTAATGACTCGTTCGCGGATGGCTCTGACTGGAGCGGCCGTGCTGGTTGGAGTGGTGGCGAGCCTCACGGGTTGCGGCGACAAGTCGACCAGCCCGATCCAATCCGTCCCGCTGACGCTGACGGCGCAGGGGGTTGGCGGAAGTACGGCGCGCTACCTGGCGCCGACGGGTTCCCCGCTAACGGCCTCCAGCGCGGCCACCGACACCATTCCCGTCACCTTCACGAAGGCGCTGCTCGTCGTTCGCGACGTTCGGCTCGTGTTCCCCGAAGCGCTCGACGACTCCGAGGGCCGGACCGATTCGCTCGGCGCGACCGATTCGCTCGACATGGGGGATGATGATGACGTGCAGGGCCAGGTCCGATTTCGCGGTCCGTTCGTGATCGATCTCCTGAGCGGGCATGCCGCGCGTCTCGACACGCTGATGGTGCAGCCGGGCGACTATGCACGCGTTCAGGGGCACCTCCAGATGCTCCGCCAGGGCGACGACGACGCGGCCAACTTTCCTGGCCTGGTCGGTTCCACCGTCTGGATCGAAGGAACGATCGATGGAGAGGGCGGCGGGCCCTTCTCCTTCCTCGCACGCATCGACAACGAGTTCCAGATTCGAGGTCGCTTCAACGTGGCGGCCGAGACCCCGGCCACCGCGTTCGTTTCCTTCGATCTCACGAAGTGGCTGTCGGACTCGAACGGACACTTCCTCGATCCGCGCGTCATCGAGAACGAACAGGCAATCAAGCGAGCGATCCGCCACTCGATCAAGGTCGGAATGGACGACGATCACGACGGCTCCATGGATGATGAGATGCACGAGGAGGCCGGCGACTAACCGGTAGATCCCGCCACGACAGGGCTGGGCGGCGGGTCATCCCCCGCCGCCCAGCCGATTCGCCGGAAACGGAGGACGTGACGCCATGAATTCGCGCACGACCGCACGAAGCCTCATCCTCGCCGCCGCGATCGCGGTGGCTGGGCTCGGACTTCCTCTGCTGACCCCGCCCGCACACGCCACCGTCGAAAGCGCCGCGGTTGTCCCGGCCGCCCCGACCATTTGCGACTCGCTTCGCTTGGTGGTCGCCGGAACGTTCTCGATTTCTTGCGCCTCGATCCGTGAATTCAGGGTGGGCGAGCCGGAATTGCTCCCCACCATGGGGCCGATCCCGGCCTATCGGATCCCGGTGCGCATCGTGACGGATGGGCAGATTCCCTCGATCTGCCTCGCGGTGCCCGAGCCGTATAGGCTGGCGAAAGATCTCGGAAGACTCCGCTTCGGAAATTACTGGGTCGACGCGACCGAGTACCTCTATCCCTTCCCCGCGGATTCTACTGCGCCAGTCGACTCGAGCCGGATTCGCTTCATGTTCTCCGTCGGGTCGGATAGCTGCCGCACCGGTGAAGGCTGCGTCCTCCTTGGATTCGGCGCGACCGGATTCGATTATCCACGCCTGGACGGATGCACGGCGCGGGCAAATCCGGGCGAGCGCGCCTGCTTCGACGTGACGCTGATGAACCCTGTCCCGGTGGGGGCGCTCCAGACGGAGATCACGATTCCGCTGCAGGCCATCGATCCGCCGATCTACACGTCGCCCTATTTCGTTCCGGTCGCCGTCATCGCCACGCCTCGCGCCTCCGGCTTCGAAGCGGCGTGGAGCGCCGACGGCGCTACCGCGAAGATCGTCCTCTACTCCGCCAGCGGCGCCCTGATCGGACCAGGCCGCGGGGCCGTGCTCCATGTCTGTTACGCGGTCAAGGCGGGGACGCCGGAAATGGCCTACCCGCCTCGCTTCGGACCGTCGCTCGTCTCCTCGCCGGGCGGAGAGGCGCTTCCCTTCTGCCCGACCTTCGCCGAGATCGAGGGACGCATCTGCGTCGGTGTCTCGCGCTGCGATCTGAATGGCGACGGCGTGGGCGATGTGCGCGACATCATCCGCATGGTCCGCTGCATTCTGGCCACTCCGTCCATCGTCTGCCCCGATTCGCTCCGCGATCAATACGACTGCAACGGCGACGGGACGCTCGACGTTCGCGACGTGGTCTGCTGCGTGCGCGACATCCTGACGCGTGACGGAGGGTGGGGCCCCGATCCGGGACCGGGTGGCGCGCCGTCGGGCGACATGGCCCGCATCGGCTTCGAGGGGGAGGCCACGTGGATCAACCCGCTCGAAGGACGCGCGGTGATCGCGATCGATCGCGGCCAGTTGTTCGGTGGCGTCCAGTTCCTGCTCCAATCGCGTGGCGCGGCGCGGGTGCACGACATCGCCCTGGAGGACCCGCAGGGAGCCTACGCGCTCCAGTGGGACCCGGGAATCGGTGACGGGGCCCGCGTGATGATCTACGACCGCGGCGTTATCGAGGCTGGGTCGCAGTCCATGGCGGGCTCTCGCTCCGCCGCGGGCACGACCGGTCTTGCGGGCGAGGCGAACCCCGTGCGTCTCCTCGTGACGCTCGAACCGGGCGACGGCGGGTCCGCTGACGGCGAGCTGGCCATCCGCTCCCTGCGCGGCGCCACGTACGACGGTGCGGCCCTCGGCGTCGAGGGTGGAACGACTCAACTTTCCGTTCCCGCGAGTTCCGTGGCGGGTGTCGCGTCGATCTTGCCGGCCCGGCCGAATCCATTTATCAGCGATACGGAGATCTCCTTCGCCCTGCCGAGTCCCGCGCGCGCGGCGGTGAGGCTGTTCGACGTGAATGGCCGGCTGGTGCGGACCCTTCATGACGGCATGGCGACTGCCGGCGTCCATCGCATGCGCTGGGACGGGCGGAACAGTCGTGGCCAGAACATCGGCGTTGGGATCTATTTCATCCAATTGACCGCCGGCAGCATTGTCCGCACCGAGCGGATTCTCCGACTCCGCTAGCCGTCGAGTTGCGATAGGATGGAGGCGTGCTTCCCGACCCGCGGGACCCGATCGTTCAGTTTCTGACGTGGATCATGCTATTTCTCGCGCCGCTCTGGATGCTCGGCTGCTAGCCGAAGACCAGGGCGGCGCTCTCTTCAAGGGGTAGTGAGCCCGTGACGTTTGTCTCGAATCCAACCATCGCCGTCGTCGGCGCCGGCGCCAGCGGTGTCATTGCGGCGGCGGCCATCCTTCGTTCCCTCCGCCGCCCGGCCCGCGTCATCCTCTTCGACGGCCGAGGCTCGCGCGGCGCGGGGCTCGCGTACGGCACGTCCGATCGCGATCACGTGCTGAACGTTCCTGCCTCCAAGATGAGCGCCATCGCGGAAGAGCCCGACGATTTCCTGACCTGGCTTCGGGGTCCGGGTAGCGAGCGTGCCGCGGATTGGCGCACGCCCACGACACCGGAAGCCTTTGTGCCCCGCGGCCTCTACGCGGAATATCTGGAGGACATGCTCCGGATGTCGCTCGAGCGCTCCGATCCCCGAGTGGTACTCGAGGTGCTGAGCGAAGAGATCGACGACCTGGTGCCACGCGGCGCGGGGTGGCGCCTCCTTGGCCGCAGTGGCGCCGCGTGGATCGCGAGCACCGCTATCCTGGCGTTAGGTTACCGTCCGCCGGGGCTTCCCAGCGGAATCGGCGCCGCGTTGGCCGCGCATCCTCGGACGATTCTCGATCCCTGGAAGCCCAGCGCCTTCGAGGCTGTTCTCACCGACGAGCCGGTGATCGTGCTTGGCGCTCACCTCACGATGATCGACGTGGCGCTCACGCTCGACCGCCAAGGACATCGTGGCGGCATCGTCGCCCTGTCGCCCCGCGGATTGATGCCCCATGCCCACGGCCCCAGCGACGCGGGCTATGTCGCGGTCGAACTCGATCGGCAGCCCGTGTCCGCGCGTGGCCTGCTTCACCGGGTGCGCGCGGAGATGGCGGCCGAGGAATCGCAGGGAGGCTCGTGGCGTTCCGTGGCCGACGCGGTGCGTCCGCTAGTGCCGCGGCTCTGGATGTCGATGACGGAACGGGAGCGGCTGCGATTCATCCGGCACGTGCATCCCTACTGGGAGATCCACCGGCACCGGATGGCGCCCGCCATCGCGACCCACGTGGAAGCGATCAAGTCGGAAGGGCGCCTGCGTGTCCGGGCGGGGCGACTCGTCTCCGTGACGGCGCACGACGACGGTTTCACGGTGGAGATGCGGCCCCGTGGAAAAAGCGCGACCGAGACGCTTCACACGGGGTGGATCGTGAACACAACAGGGCCGACCGTTCGATATCGCGAGGACCCGACGATTCTCCTTCAGCGACTTTTCGAGGCCGGAGTCGTGCGGCCGGGTCCGCTGGGCCTTGGACTCGACGCCAAGCCGGGCGGCGCGCTCCTGGACGCGAAGGGCGAGCCGCATATCAACCTCTTCACGCTGGGGCCGCCGCTACGCGGGTTGCTTTGGGAAACGACCGCCGTGCCGGAGATCCGGCTCCAGGCCGCCGATCTGGCGCGCACGCTCACGGGGACGATGGGGTTGGATCAACGCTAGGTCGCCGGCTGTAGCCGCCGCCAGACGTCGCGCAGAAGCGCGATGGAGCCGGGTGCGTGACCGGCGTAGTGGTTGTTGAAGTAGCCGAAGACCTCGATGTTTCGCTCGAGCAGCTCGGCGAGTGCGGGAACCCACCGCTCCATTTCCTTCTCCCGATCGACGATGATCCGCTCCCAGGATTCGGTCTTCGACTCGATTCCCCGGCGGTCCCCCAGCCATCGCACGTAGGCGAAATCGGCCGTCACGGGATCGGGACCCTTGAAGAGTTCATCGATCGCGGGCATCCACGGGTGATCGATGAGCGCGAAGGCGACGCCGTGATCCCGGAGGAGCGTCAGAAGCGGTTCGGCAACCCACGTTTTGTTCCGGATCTCCACGGCGAAGCGCCGGTCGCGCGGCAGAGAATCGAGCACGGGCTTCAGCCGCTCCAGGAATGGCTTCGCCGAGGCAAAGGCATCGCGCCGGAAGTAGGGAAACTGAAAGAGGAGCGGGCCGAGCTTGTCGCCCGCCTCCTCCATCGCCCCCAGGAAGAGCTCGAGTTCCTTCTCGACGCCGACGAGGAGCTTCTCGTGCGTGATCACCTGCGAGACCTTCGCGGCGATCCGAAATCCGGGTGGCACCTTCGACGCCCAAATTCGCACTTGCGCAGCCGAGGGAATCCGGTAGAAGGTCGCGTCGATCTCCACGGTTTCATACCGGCGCCCGTAGTCGGCCAGAAAGTCGCCCGGCTTCGTTCCCGCTGGATAAAACGCGCCGACCCACGACGGATGGCTGAAGGACGACGTCCCGAGGTGAAGGCGGGGATGAACCGTGGCGAGGGGCGGCGGTGGCTCGGACGACGGCGTGTCGTCGGATGGCGAGGGCTTCATGGACGGTAACGTTACCGCAAAGAGGGCGCCGGGGCCATTTCTCTGGGGCGCGGGAACCTCGGCCCACCAGGTCGAGGGTGGCAACGACCGGAACGACTGGTGGGAGTGGGAGCAGCGGCCCGGCGCGATCAAGGATGGCACCCGATCGGGAAGCGCCTGCCTCCACTGGGAGCGCTTCGAGGAGGATCTCGACCTCCTTCGGGCGCTGGGCCTCGACACCTACCGCTTCTCGGTCGAGTGGAGCCGCCTCGAGCCCGATCCGGGACGCTACGACGACGCGGCGCTGGCCCACTATCGCGCCATGGCCGCGGCCTGCCGCGCGCGAGGCATCACGCCGATCGTCACGCTCTACCACTTCACGATTCCGCGATGGTTCGCCGGACTGGGCGGATGGGAGACGCACGCGAATCTCCCGCACTTCGTCCGCCTGGCCCGCTGGGTAGGCGCGGGACTTGGCGATCTGGTCGATCACTGGATCACGGTCAACGAGCCGGAAGTGCTCGGCTTCTACGGTTATGACTCCGGCATCTGGCCTCCCGGCGTGGTCGACCGCTCGCGCGCGTTGGTCGTGATCGCGAACCTGCTTGAGGCGCACGCGCTCGCGTCTCACGCGCTCCGGGAATCGGATCGGGTGGATGCCGACGGCGATGGGCGAGCGACCTGGATCGGCGCGGCGAAACACTGGGTGCTACTGGAGCCGCGCCGGCGCTGGCATCCGCTCGACCACTTCGCGGCAGCTGTTCAGCATCGAGTCTTCAACGAGGCGGTCGTACACGCGCTGGCGGGTGGGCCGGTCGATCTCTCGATCCCGGGCGCACAACCGGTTCGCCGCCGCGTCGATTCGCTGGCCGGATCTTCCGACTTCCTGGGACTCAATTACTACACGCGCTGGATGGTGACGCTCTTCGGCAAGGACTCGCGAAGCGCCAAGCGTGGTGCGCCGGTCAGCGATCTGGGCTGGGAGATCTACCCGGAAGGAATCGAACGCGCCATCGCGGAGTGCGGAGCGTTCGGGCTACCGCTTCTCATCACCGAGAATGGCATTGCCGACGCGGCGGATCGCTGGCGCGGCGATTTCATCCGCGTCACGCTGGCAGCGATCGATCGCGCGCGCGCGGCGGGCGCCGACGTGCGCGGCTACATCCATTGGTCGCTGATGGACAACTTCGAATGGGCGGATGGATACGAGGGGCGCTTTGGACTTTGCGCCGTCGACTTCGACCATCCGGAAGGACCGCGCCGCCCCCGTTCAAGCGCGCGTGTGCTGACCGAGGAGATCGCGAAGCGCCGCGGCTGAGCCGGTGAGTTCGGGTTGTATCCACCGCGAAGCGCCGTCCGAGGCACGCCGCACCATGCACGGGAAGCCGCACCTGTGCCGCGCCGCGCCCGGCTCGACTTTGGCCGGCCCGGGGCAACCTCCGCAACTCTCTCCCCCACAAGCAGTTGAAGGCCCTTGAAAACCCCGCCCCTGGCACGCGGATTGCAATGATCCACGGCAAGGCCCTAGTCAGGGTTCCTCATTCCATCATTCAGGAGGACACCATGAAGCGCAGCCTCTACGCCTTTGCCGCGGCCGCGGTGCTCGCGGCGACCGTCACGGCGACGGCGCATGCCGGCACGAGTGTCGATTTCCGGATCTCGGTGGGCGACCGCTACGATGGCGCGACGCTCGCGTTCCGGAGTGAGCCCGAGGTAATTCTCGTTCCGGATACGAAGGTCTATTACGTCCAGAATCGCGATTGCGATCTCTATCGGTACGGCCGCTACTGGTACTTCGTCGAGGACGGATACTGGTATCGCTCCGCCAACTGGCGCGGTCCGTTCGTGCATGTCCGCTCGGCGTCGGTTCCGCGTTCGGTGAGTGGCGTTCCGGTGAAGTACCGCCGTCACTGGAAGAATGGCCCGCCGCCGCACGCGGTGGCGCAGGGATACGCCAAGGATCGGGATCGGGGAGATCATCGCGGCCGTGGGAAGGGGCACAAGAGGGACAGGCACTAAGCGACTCGCTGGCGTCTCGTCGAGCGCGGGACACGAAGGGGGCCGCCAGCGCGGTCCCCTTCTTCATTCCGGTAGACCCACCGGGAGATGTGAGAGTCTCCTGTCGAGTCTCCTTGCCTGCGGCTGGTCTTGTGGCCCACACTCCATCCGCTGCGGGAGAACCGCCGCACCTATGAACGAATCGATCGGATCCCCTCTCCTTTGGACAGCCTTCACGGGCCTCATCTTGGTCCTCCTTGCGCTCGACCTCGGCGTCTTTCATCGAAAGGCTCACGAAGTTTCGTTCCGCGAGGCGGCGATCTGGAGCGTGGTCTGGATTGGGATGGCCCTCGCGTTCAATGCCTGGGTCTACGTAGAGTTCGGTCCGCAGCAGGGGCTCGAATTCCTGACCGGCTACTTGATCGAAAAGGCCCTCTCCGTAGACAACGTCTTCATCTTTCTCGTCATCTTCACCGCATTCCGGGTTCCAGCACTCTACCAGCACCGCGTTCTCTTCTGGGGCGTGGTCGGCGCGCTCCTCATGCGCGCGATCTTCATCTTCGTGGGAGCCGCGGCCCTGAAGGAGTTTCACTGGCTCCTCTACGTCTTCGGAGGGCTCCTCCTCGTAACCGGCATCCGACTCCTCCTCCAGCGGCACTCCGAGGAGCATCCTGAGAGGAATCCCCTTTTCGTCGCCTTCAAGTCGGTGATCCCGACTACGAACGACTACCATGGCGACAAGTTCTGGGTGAGCGTGAAGGGAGAGCGGGTGGCCACGCCGCTCTTCATGGTCCTCGTCCTTATCGAGATCACAGATCTCATCTTTGCGATCGATTCGATCCCTGCGATCTTCGCGATCACGAAGGATCCCTTCATCGTCTTCACGTCGAACATCTTCGCGATTCTGGGCCTACGGGCGCTCTACTTCTGCATCTCGGGATTCGTGGCGAGGTTGGTCTACCTGAAGGTGGGGCTAGCAGTGGTGCTGATCTTCGTGGCTGTGAAGATGATGATCTCGGAAATCTACAAGATTCCGATCGGCGTCTCCCTCGCTGCCGTTGCCTCGATCTTAGCGGTCTCCGTCATTGCCTCCTTGCTGCGAAAGGCTCCCCCCGCCAGTACGGCATAGTGCTTCGCCTTCGCCGCCCACCACCGCTCCAGCGGCGGTGCGATCCGATCGGCCACGAACGCGATTGCCACTCCCGCCAGAATATCGACGACCCAGTGGTGGCGGAGATAGATCGTTCCTACGATCAGGCCCACCCCGAAGAAGAGCATCACCGGGAAGAACCACCGGAGGTGCCTCCACGAGAGCAGGATCGCCAGGAACATGACGCCGGAATGGAGCGAGGGGAACGCCCCCTTTGCGGTGAGAGGCACCGCGGCCGTGGCGGCGCGCGTCGCATCGAGGATGGGGAGCATCCCCTGGAGCGGCGCTCCGAACAACTCGGGAATCGAGTAGCGGGGCGGCCCTGCGGGAAGCAAGACGTAGCCGATGTAGCCCAGGTAGAGACAGATCACGATGCTCACCAGCGTCTCGCGAAACGACTGCCATTCGCCGCGCAGGTAGAGCAGAAGCCCCAGAAGCGGCGGCAGCACGTAGAAGAGCCAGTAGCAGACCGTGAAGAAGTCGGTCAGGAGCGGATGCGCGAACTGCTGCGCCCAGACCGTCGGCTCCACGCCGAACAGTTTCACGTCCCATTCGTAGAGCGGCCGGGTGATGTCGGGCGCGTTGAAGAAGGCGATCATGTCGTGGAGATTCGCGTAGACGTTGGTCGCGAAGAGAAACGGAAGGACGTCTCGCGCGAAGGTCCACTGCGGCTTCGTTCGCACGACCCAGAGGAAGACGACCACGCTTCCGGCCATGCAGACGAGGCGCGTGAAGGCATCGGGGTAGTTGGCCGTCGCGCCCTGGAGTGGCATGCCGCCGCCGAAGGCCGCGATGGAGCCGAGGGCGTAGGCCATCGGTATGAAGAGAAGGAGGGTTGCCACCTCCTCCGGCCGGAACGAGAAGAGGAGCCGGGCAAATCCGCCGCGGCCCGCGGCCCGCTCTTGAACCACGTCGGAACTCGGAGTTGTCACCGGGTTGGCGACGCCGCCAGCCGCACGCGCGCGTCGAGCGCGATCGAGGGAGTCTCGCCGGGTAGCGCGAGCACCGGGTTCAGATCGAGTTCCAGCAGATCTTCGTGGTCGCTCGCGAGGAGCGAGACGCGATGGAGCAGATCGAGGAGCGAGGCTTCGTTGGCCTTGGGCGCCCCGCGGAATCCATCCAGGAGCGGATAGCCGCGAATCTGCCGGATCATCTCCTCGGCGTCGGTGTCGGTCAGCGGCGCCAAGCGGACCTGCACGTCGCGCAGCAGCTCCACGGCGACCCCGCCGAGTCCAAAGAGAACGATGGGGCCGAATGCCGGATCGCGCGTCATGCCGATGATCGTCTCCACGCCACCCGAGAGCATCCGCTCCACGGAGACGCCCTCGAACGTCGCGTCGGGCTTCGCCTTCTTCAGAACCGCGTGAAGTTCATCGAATACCTGCGCCGCCTCTTCCTCGCTACGGACGTTCAGCCGCACGCCGCCGACATCGCTCTTGTGCACGACCTGCGGAGAACGGAGTTTCATGGCCACGGGAAAGCCGATCGACTTCGCCATGGCCGCCGCCGCGCCGCGGTTCGCCGCGATGCGCGCCACGTTGAGGCGGATTCCATAGGCCGCCAGAAGGTCGCTCATCGGGCCCGCGGCCATCCATCCACCTTCCTTGCCGCCGCCCGGCATGGCCGCGCGAGCGGCGGAGATCGCCTTCGCCGCCTGCTCCGGATTGACTCCAGAGAGCGTCGGCGTCTTCCCTACCGGCCCGTTCTTCCAGAGCCCGTACTGAACCACGCGCGCCAGCGCCTGCGCCGCCGACTCGGGGAAGGAGTAGGACGGAATGTGCCCCGACTGGAGCGATCCCAGACTCTCCGGCACGCCATGACTTCCCATGAAGCAGGAGAGAATCGGCTTCGTGTGGCCTTCCGCGCCGGCAAGGATCGCCTTCGCGACCTCCTGCGCGCCGGTCGTGAGCGGCGGGACGAAGATGACGATCACGGAGTCGACGTTCTTATCCGCGTGGAGGAGCCGCACCGCCTTCTCGAACGACTCGGCATTCGCCGAAGCGATCATGTCGACCGGATTCCGCGTGCTCGCCTCGACCGGGAGGAACGCGCGGAGCGCCTTCACGGTCTTCGGCTCGAGCGCCGGGAGCTGGAGCCCACTCCCTTCGCAGGCGTCGGCCGCCATGATGCCGGGACCGCCGGCATTCGTGAGGATCGCCACGCGCGGTCCCGCCGGAATCGGCTGCGACGCAAGGAGGAGCGCCGTGTCGAAGAGCTGCTCGATGGTGTCGGTCCGGATGACGCCGCTCTGGCGGAAGAGGGCGTCCACGGCGATGTCCGATCCGGCAAGGGCGCCGGTGTGGGACGACGCCGCGCGCGATCCGCTCTCCGTGCGTCCGCTCTTCACCGCCAGAATCGGCTTCTTCCGCGCCACGCGGCGCGCGATCTGCGTGAACTTGGCCGGGTTTCCGAACGACTCGAGGTAGAGGAGGATGACGTCAGTGCCGTCGTCCTGCTCCCAGTACTCGATGAGATCGTTGCCCGAGACGTCGGCCTTGTTGCCGACGCTCACGAACTGCGAGATTCCCAAGTTCAGCATGCGGGCGTAGTCGAGAATGGCCAGACCCAGCGCGCCGCTCTGAGAGGAGAAGGCGACGCGGCCCGGCGGAACCTGTAAAGGCGCAAACGTGGCGTTCATCATCACGGCGGGATCGGTGTTCAGGATTCCCAGGCAGTTCGGACCGACCAGGCGCATCTTGTAGCGGCGGACGATCTCACGGAGCGCGAGTTCGCGCTTCGCTCCCTCCTCGCCAATTTCCTTGAATCCCGCGGAGATGACGACGAGCGCCTTCACGCCTTTCTTGCCGCATGCCTCCACGGCTTCCAGCACGCCGGCCGAGGGAACGACGACGATGGCTAGATCGACCTCGCCCGGCACGGCGTCGATGCTTGGATAGGCGGGAAACGACTGAATATGCGCCGCGTTGGGATTGATCGGATAGACGGGACCCTGGAAGGGCTGCTGCGACAGATTGTGCAGAATCGCCCCGCCGATGGCATCGCGGCGGCGCGAGGCGCCGATCACGGCGATGCTTCGGGGACGAAGCAGTGGTTCGAGTGATGTGGACATTCCGAATGTCTCCTCCCGACGCGCCTCCGTGGCGCGGCCGGCGGGAATTGTATCACTTCGAGGCGAAGTTGCGGCCTCGCTGAAGCGCGAGCCATGACGCGGGCCGCGTCCCTGAAGCGCGATTCACGCGCCCGCGGGACAGGAAAATGCGCCTCTGATGAGAATCTCCTTGACGAGATAAGAGGGTCACCGCATGCGCGCGCCGCGTTCGAACGTGGGGAGGGCGCTAAGCCCTCTTCGAAGGGCCGCACGAGCCAGATCGTGAGGGTGAGGTCGTGAGAGTCACGAAGCCCCCTCGCAGCGCACCCTGCGGTCCCGCCTTAGCGCTGAGATCGCTCGTGGTATAAGGGATGAACCCCCCAGGGAGCCCGGCCGAGGATCGGGCTATTCGAAAAACCGCCCCGTGAACGGATCACCCCATGCGCGAGTACACGTTGTCCTACCTCCGTGACGAGGATCTTCTTCGCGACTTGGCTCAGCTCGTGGCCAGAGATCGCGTGACGACCGCGGCGCTCCTGGCTCACGTCGCCGAGGTCGATGCTCGCCGCTTGTACGTCCCGGCCGGCTACGCGTCCATGCATGCCTATTGCGTCGAGGAGCTGCACCTCTCCGAAGACGCGGCGTACAAGCGCATCCAAGCGGCACGGGCCGCTCGTCAGTTTCCCGCGCTGCTACCTGCGCTGGCCGAGGGCAGCCTTCACCTCTCCGGATTGTGTCTCCTCGCACCACATCTCACGGCGGAAAACGCCGGGGACCTGATTGCGACGGCAACGCACAAGCGTAAGTCCGAGATCGAAGGGTTTCTGGCCCGGCGCTTCCCGCCCCCGGAGGCGCCGGCCTTGGTGCGAGCGATCTCTGATATCCCGAGACGGACCTCGCTCCAACTTGCCCCGGGGCAAGTTGGAAGTGAGACATCGGAAGCTGCCCCCGCCGACCACAGCCCGGAAGACGAGGTCGGGGACCCGAGCGAAGAGCAGACCCTGCTCTCGAACGAGCGTTTCCTCCTCCAGCTCCTGATCGGCAAGAGCACGCGTGAGAAGCTGCGGTACGCCCAAGCCTTGCTCAGCCATGCCGTTCCCTCGGGAGATGTGGCTCAGATCCTCGACCGGGCCCTCGATGCCCTGATCGTGTTTCACGAGAAGCGGAAGTTCGGCGCGATCACCCGGACGCCGCGCGCTCGAAGAGTCTCGACGCGACGGCCATGCAAGACCGACCGGAAGCGCTATGTCCCAGCACGGGTACGGCGCGCCGTGTGGGAGCGGGATGCGGGCCAATGCACCTTCGTCGGCCAGACCGGACACCGCTGCAAGGCGCAGAGGTTCCTCCAATTCGACCATATCGAGCCCGTAGCGCGAGGGGGGAAGGCGACGGTGGACGGGATGCGGCTTCGGTGTCGCACGCATAACCAATTCGAGGCGGAGCGCGAGTTCGGGTCCGCGTTCATGAGGCGGAAGCGGCAGGAGGCGCGGCTCGCCGCGGCCGAAGTGCGAGCGCGGGCTGAAGCGCGAGCGCGGGCTGATGCAGAAAGCCGAGCAAGAGATGAGGCGAAAAAGCAGACTCTGGAGGTGTTAGCCGGGCTACGCGGACTCGGATGCCGAATGGACCAGGCGCGTCGTGCCGCTGAGTTCTCCGCAACGATTCATGGTGCAACTCTAGCGGAGCGGATGCGCGCGTCTCTGAAGTTCCTTGGCGGAAGATCGGTCCGAACTTGACGCTCTAGGCGAGGCCCGCCTTCCGCCTCGCCGTTTCCACTTGGTGCGCGAGCGCGGTGTCCTTCTCGGTGATGCCGCCGGCGTCGTGTGTCACCAGGGAGAGCGTGATGTCGCTGTAGCGGATGTCGACGTCGGGGTGGTGATTCGCCACCTCGGCCAGCTGCGCCACGGCATTCACGAAGACGACCGCCTCGGGAAATGTGGGATGCGCGAATTTCTTCCGGAGCATTCCACCGGTCACGCTCCAGCCGGGCAGCGAGGCCAACTCCTTCGCGAGGTCCGCTTCGCCGAGCCGCGGCATGGTTTTTACCACCGCCCCAGGAGGTCGGGATCGGGCATCAGTTCCGGCGACCAGGGGTCGGGAAGAATCTCGACCTCGGCGTCCTTCCCCGTCACGCGCTTCATCACGTCCTTCACCTGCTGGACGATTTGCGGAGCGTAGGGGCAAAACGGCGTGGTCAGGAGCATCCGGATCATCGGCGGCTCCGAGACCAGGTCGACCTCGCGGACCATGCCGAGTTCGATGATGCTGAGGTGGATTTCGGGATCCACCACCTCTTCGAGCGCGGTGCGCACTTCAGCTTCGGTGGCCATTCGTTCTCCTTCTCTCTAGTCGGGGAGTCCGACCAGAAGGTCGTCTCCTTCCACGCGCACCGGATACGACTCCACCGGAGCGATGGCGGGCATGCAGGTCGCCGCGCCGGTCGTCACGTCGAACCGCGCGCCATGGCGTGGGCAGATCACTTCCTTGCCGTCCAGCTCGCCCTCGGCAAGCGGACCGCCGTCGTGCGTGCAGACGTCCTCGATGGCGTGGTAGGCGCCGTCGATCCGGTAGACCGCGATGTGGCGGTCCTCCACTTCGAATACTTCGGGACGGCCGTCCGGTACTTCTCCGGCGCGCCCCACCTTCACGAACCGCGCGGTGCTGGCGCTCATGACTCGTCCTCCACTTTCAAACCTTGGATGCCGTAGACCCCGACTTTCAGCGTCTTGAGCGCGAGAAGCGCGCACTTGAGCCGGACGGGGCCGAGTTCGATGCCGAGCAGTTCGAGGACATCGTCGCGGTTGAGCGATTTCACTTCATCGAGCGTCTTCCCGATGATCTCGTCGCTCAGCATCGACGCGGCGGCGCGGCTGATGGAGCAGCCGGTGCCGCTGAACTTCACGTCCTCGACGCGCCCGTCCTTGATCTTGAGATCCATCCGGATCCGGTCGCCGCAGAGCGGATTCGAATCCTCGGCGCTGACGTCGGGATGATCGATAGTCCCCCAGTTGCGGGGGTTCTGGTAGTGATCGAGGATGTTCTGCCGGTAGAAGTCGTCCAGGCTCATCGGTTGAATACCGCTTTCACCTTGAGGATTCCCGCCGCCAGACGTTCGATCTCCGAGGAATCGTTGTAGATCGTGAAGGAAGCGCGCGCCGTGGCCGGAACGCCCAGCCGTGCGTGGAGCGGCATGGCGCAGTGATGCCCCGCGCGCACCGCGATTCCCTCGCGATCCAGAACTCCCGCCACGTCGTGGGCGTGGATGCCGTCCACCGTGAAGCTGACCACGCCGCCGCGATCTTCCGTGACCGGAGGACCGTGGACCGTGACTCCCGGGATTGCCTGAAGCAGGCGGATCGCCTGGTAGGCAAGCTCACGACCGTGCGCGTGGACCGCGTCCATGCCGAGCGGGGTCAAATAGTCGATGGCCGCCGCGAGTCCGACCGCGTCGGCGAAGTTGGTGGTGCCCGCCTCGAACTTGGCCGGTGGGTCGGCCCACGTGGATCGGAGCAAGGTGACTTCGCGGATCATCTCGCCGCCGCCCTGGTAAGGGGGCATGGCCTCGAGGTGCTCCCGCTTCGAGACCAGCGCGCCGATCCCGGTCGGGCCCAGCATCTTGTGCCCCGAGAAGGCAAGGAAATCGGCCCCGGTCGCCTGGAAGTCGACCGGCATGTGAGGCACGGCCTGCGCGGCGTCCACGAAGACGAGCGCACCGGCCGCGTGCGCCCGGCGCGTCAACTCCACGACCGGATTCAGCGTGCCGAGCGCGTTCGAGACCCACGTGAAGGAAACGATCTTCACCGGCCCATCCAGCAGCGCGTCGAGGTTCGTCAGGTCGAGCCTTCCCTGCCCATCCACCGGGATATGGCGGAGATTGGCCCCCTTCTCCTCGGCCAGGAGCTGCCACGGGACGAGGTTCGAGTGATGTTCCATCTCGGTCGAGACGATGACGTCTCCTCGGCCGACATTTTTCCGGCCCCAGGCGCTCGCGACCAGATTTACCGATTCCGTCGTCCCGCGCGTGAAAACGACGTCCCGCGCCGAGCGGGCGTTGACGAAGCGAGCAACCTTCTCTCTCGCCTGCTCGTAGGCCGCGGTTGCTTCCTCGCCAAGCAGGTAGACCCCGCGGTGAGGATTCGCGTTGTGGAGCCGGTAGAAGTCGTCGAGAGCCTTTAGCACCGAGGCCGGCTTCTGCGTGGTCGCCGTATTGTCGAGGTAGGCGAGCGGCTTCCCGTGGATCTTCCGTTCGAGAATCGGGAAGTCCCGGCGAATCGCCGCCACGTCGAGGCGCCGCGCGGGCGCGGCCGTCGAAGTCATTTAGCCATCCGCCTTTCGCTCCACCGCGGCCGTGACAAGCGCGCGCAGCGAATTCGCGGGAATGCGCTCGAGCACCGGCGCGAAGAAGCCGCCGATCACCAGCAGTTCGGCATCGTGCCGCGTGAGGCCGCGCGACATGAGATAGAAGAGCTGTTCATCGTCCACCTGCCCGACCGTGGCGCCATGCGTGCAGCGGACGTCGTTCGCCTCGATCTCGAGACTGGGGATCGAGTCGGCACGCGCCTTGTCGGAAAGGATGAGGTTTCGGTTCGCCTGGTAGGCGTCCGAACGCTGTGCCCCCGGGTGAATCTTGATCAATCCCTGGTAGATCATCCGGGCGCGGCCGCGAAGTGCTCCCTTGAAGAGGAGGTCGCTGACAGACTGTCCGGACTTATGATTCTGGTAGGTGTGGAAGTCGTAATGCTGCGTCTCGCTCCCGAAGTAGCAGCCCGAGAGCTTTGCCTCGGCGCCCTCTCCCTCCAGGTACATCTCGAAGTCGGCCTTGCGGAGTTTTCCGCCCAGTTCCGTGACGGTCCAGTGGAATCGGCCATCCCGCCCGACGCGGACGCGCTCGGTGCCGAAATGATAGACGTTTCCGCCCCAGCGCTGGAACGTGGCGAAGTGGAGCGTCGCCCCGTCGCCGACGGTCAGTTCGGTCACGCCGGCACAGACGCCGTTCCCCGGCTCTCCGGCCGAGACGTACTCTTCGATGACGGTCGCCTCCGCGCCCGCCTCCAGCGCCACCACGATGTGGGGGAACTGGGCGAGATGCGGCGTTTGCCGCGTGACGACGATCCGGATCGGACGTTCGATCTTCACGCCCTTCGGCACGTGCAGGAAGGCGCCGCCGGTGCGGAGCGCCGCGTTCAGGCCGGTGAATCGGCTCTCGTTCGGCCGAACGGTCGCGCCAAGATACTGCTCGACCAGCGCCGGCTTCAGACGGGCCGCCTCGGCGATGGAGGCGAACGTGATCCCCTTCGCCGCGAACTCGGCCGACTGCTCGGTGTAGACGATCTCGGAGTCGATCTGCACGAGCAGCGCGGAGCGCTCCTCGGCCGGGCCGATCGCCTCGTGAAGTGATTCGGGAAGCGCCGCCGCCGATGCCACCGTCGGATGCGGGGCGCGGAACG